>JAUVKB010000001.1 GCA_030596405.1 Deltaproteobacteria bacterium | reverse complement strand
TAGTGATAACTTCAGGATCACTACCGCGAGGCGGGCCACATTCCGATGTTACGGCAAGTAGGCCAGCGGAAAGAACTTTTTCCAGTCTGCTTGGTGTCTTTACATTCATAGCTGCACGTCCTCCCTCACAACTCTTCGAGGCCCGCCGGCCCGATCGGTTGACCAGTCTTTAATGGGACTTATATTTTCATAATCATCGAGCCTCCCCAGTGCCTTTAATCTGTCGATAATCAACTGCCAGGCACAGTCAAGCTCCTTATTGATTTCGCATTTGCCGTTGCTCGCTCCGCCGCAGGGACCGTTTAAAATCCTTTTGGCACATCTGGAAACCGGACAAATTCCGCCTGTCCGCGCCAGAATACACTCGCCGCAGGCCTGACATCTTTCAGTCCAGAGGCCTCTTGTTTCCGTGGCGCCCAAGAAACATGTATTGACTCCGGGTATAACCGGTACGGCATGGTATTTTTCCGCTGTAAATTGCACTCCCACACCGCATGCAAGCGATACTATGGCGTCATATTGGTCAGCCACATCACGGATCTCTTCCAGATATTCGTGGTCGCATTGCCGCTCCAGGGTCCTTTCGTCTATTGTCACATCTTTCCCCTGGTTTAGAAAATACATCCTCAAGGCTGACGCCAGAATTCCCACCTCTTTTTTACCTCCGGCTTCGCAGACCGTGACACACTCGTTGCAGCCCAGGATAAGGATGGTGGTATAATCTTTAATCTCCCCAATAATCTCTTCAATAGGTTTTTTATCAGCAACAATCATAAGATCTAACCCCTTTTAAAATTAAATTATTTGTGATTGCTCAGAATTTTATGATTTCGCAAAAGGCCTGACTTTTCAGGCAGCCTTCTTTTTTGCGAGTTTTAACGGGTTAGGCCCCAATTTTAATATTTTTTCATGCATTTCCACCGCATATTCTGCAAAGAGGGGCCCCTCTCCGGCGGACAGATTATACATCTGCACCCTTTCACCTCCGATACCGATTGTATCTAAAATTTTCCGGGCCTGCTCCACTCGTTTGCGTGCCCAGAAATTACCGCTGTCGTAATGACAATCACCTTCCATGCATCCAACCGCATAGACCCCGTCCGCCCCCATTTCAAAGGCGCGCAGAATATGGAGAATATCAACCTTTCCAGTGCATGGAATCCTGACAATTTTGATGCTTGCCGGGTATTTCAATCTCATGGAACCTGCCAGGTCCGCGGCAGTGTAACCTCAGAAATTGCAGCAAAACGCTATAATTACAGGATCAAAACTACTCATAAAACCCCCTCAAGCAAGGCCTCAACCTCGCACAATATTTGATCATCCTCGTACCAGTTTAATTCAATAGCCTTGGCCGGACATTCAGATGCACAAACGCCGCACCCGTGGCACAGGGCCTGGTCTATTTCACTAACACCTTTGTCATTTATTACAGGCACGCCGTACGGACAAGATCTGACGCAAACAAGACAGGCTGCGCACTTTTCTTCTTCAACCTTGGCCGTTACAGCCGACAGGGTAAGGTGCGGTTGAGATAAAAATGTGGATGCCCTTGATGCGGCGGCAAATGCCTGGGATATCGATTCGGAAATCAACAAGGGGCTGTGTGCGGTTCCGCATACAAAAATACCTTCCGTAGACATATCCACAGGTCTCAGCTTTACGTGAGCTTCAATAAAATGCCCTTCCGGATTACGGGCAAGTTTTATTATGGAAGCAAGTTCTTCTGTATCTTCGGCGCGCATTCCTACACTGAGTGCCAGAAGATCTGCGGAAACAACAAGCCGTTTTCCAAGGACATGATCTTTGAAAGTCACTTCAACCCCGTCCTCAGAAGACTTCACTTGCGGCGGATCATCCAGCGTGTATCTAAAAAAGATAACTCCCAAACGTCTGGCCATGGTGTAGTATTCTTCCAAAAGACCGTACATCCTGATGTCGCGGTACAAAATATAAACATTTGTTTCAGGGTTATCCTCCTTTATATGGATCGCATTTTTAACCGCGCTCTGGCAGCAAATTCTCGAGCAGTTCGGGTTATCATCATTTCGAGAGCCAACGCACTGAATCATGACAACCTGGTCAAGACTTTTTGTGTCATTATTTTCCAGATGCTCCGACAGTTCTATCTGTGTCATAACGCGGCGGTCGTGGCCGTATAAAAATTCATTGGGCTGATATTCATTTGCGCCTGTTGCCAAAATAATAACCCCATGATCGATCTTTCTTTCATACATTCCCGGCCCCACCAGCACTTCTGTGGTAAAATTACCCTTGAACCCTTCAAATCCGACGATAAGAGACTGAACCAGCACCTGGATTTTCGGATGGTTAGTAATTTTATGGGTCAGATCATCCAGGTATTCTCCGATATCGGCTCCTTCAATGGTAGTGGTCAGCCGGTTTGCAAGACCTCCAAGTTTGGTCTCTTTTTCCACCAGAACAACTTCAAACCCCTGGTCTCCAAGAGCAAGAGCAGCATTCATGCCTGCCACACCGCCGCCGATAATCAAGGCACGCCGGGTAACCGGAATTATTTTTTCATGGAGCGGATAGAGTGTGGCAACGCGTGCAACCGCCATCTTGACAAGTTTTTTAGCTTTTTCAGTGGCCTTTTCAGGCATATCTGAATGAATCCATGAATCCTGGTTTCTGATATTGGCCATTTCAAAAAGGTATTTATTGAGCCCGCAAGCCTGCAGGGTATCCATAAAAATACCCTCATGGGTCTTGGGAGTGCATGACGCAACCACAATCCGGTTAAGCTTCTGTTCGATAATAACCTCTTTCATCTGCTCCTGGGTATCCTGGGAACATGTAAAAAGGTTTTGACCGACATACTCCACGTTGGGCAGGGTTTTTGCGTATTCTTCCACTGCATCCACATCCACAACCCCGGCAATATTAATCCCGCATTTACACACAAAAACTCCTATCCTCGGTTCTTGCCCGGCGATATCAATTTCTTCGGGAATTTCTACGCTTTTAGTAAGGGTATCGCGTACATCCGCTAAAAGAGATCCAACAGCTCCGGCCGCAGCGCTTGCTTCAATCACCGAAGTCGGAATGTCTTTGGGGCCCTGAAATACTCCGCAGGCATAAACACCGGGGCGTGATGTTTGAACCGGCATAAACGGTTCTGAAACTGCAAATTTGTATTTATCGAGCTCCACCTCAAGACGTCCGGCCAGTTCGGCGGTAGACTCCGAGATAGCAAGACCCACGGAAAGAACCACCATGTCGAAACGCTCCTGAATAATTTTTCCAGCCTCATCCACGTATTGCAGGTTCAATTCGCCGGTCTCTTTAATTTCGTCTATGGTATGTATCCGCGCTTTGACAAAACGGACCCCGGCATCATTTTTAGCTCTTAAATAATATTTTTCATAATCTTTGCCGAATGTACGCATATCCATATTAAAAATAGCACAATCGAGGCCACCGGCTGCATGCTCTTTTGCGATCATCGCTTCTTTCACCGCATACATGCAGCAAACAGAAGAACAGTAACCGTTGCCGCACCGGTTTGTATCCCTGGAACCGACACACTGGAGCCAGGCTATTTTTTTAGGTTCGGTTTTGTCCGACATCTTGACAAGATGTCCCATGGTGGGGCCGGATGCGCTTAAAATCCGTTCAAATTCCAGGCTTGTAAGCACATTGGGGTTTTTCTTGTAAAGATAAAATTCCTGGAATATTGTAGGGTCAAACGGCTCACTGCCGGGGCAAAGAATAAGCGAACCGACTTTGATTTCTTTTTCTACAAGCTTTTGGCTGTGATCAATTGCTTCGGCCAGGCACGCATCCACACATTGATAACATTCGCTGCAAATACCGCAATTTAAACACCTGTCCGCTTCCTTTAAGGCATTTTTTTCATTATACCCCGAGGCAATTTCCATGAAATTTCCTTCCCGCTGTTCAACAGGAAGATAATGCAACAGATTTCTTTCCTTGCCGCACTCACCGGTTATATCCGGCTTTTCATAGGGCCACTCCTTTATCCTGTCCTTTTTTAAATCCTGGTTGTTAAGATATCGGTCTATACTTTCTGCCACTTCCTTTCCGCACGCAACCGCGTCCACAACCGATTTGGGTCCGTAAACCGCATCACCGCCGGCAAAGATCCAGGAAATAGGTGTCTGAAAAGTTAAAGGATCCGCTTCAAGTCCGCCTTGGGGAGATAGAGCAATATCTTCATCTTCGGCAAAGTCGAATTCTCCCATCTGGCCTATGGCGACAATCAAGGTGTCGGCTTTTAATGTTTGAACTATGTTTTCATCATACTGCGGATTAAAACGCCGGTTTTCATCAAAAACAGATATGCATTGCTTAAAATCAACAGATGTGATTTTTTCATCTTTTCCGTTAAAACACTTTGGGCCAAAACAGTTGAGTATTTCAATATTTTCCTCTATAGCCTCTTCAACCTCATAATCCCAGGCAGGCATTTCCTCCCGTGATTCAAGGCAGACCATAGTCACCTTGTCAACGCCAAGACGTTTCGCTGTAAGGGATACGTCAATAGCCACATTTCCACCGCCTACAACAACTACCTTTTTCCCTATCTTTACATTTTTACCCAAAGATACATCCCTTAAAAAAGCAACTCCTGGTAGAATATTTTCCAGATCTTCACCAGCTACTCCCAGTTTACGGCTGCCGTGAAGCCCGATAGCCAAAAACAGAGCCTTAAATCCGTCTTGCTTAAGGCTTTTCATCGTAATATCCCTGCCGAATTCAACGCCGGTTTTTATCGAAACTCCCATTTTTTCGATTGTTGAAATTTCAGCATTCAAGATATTTTCGGGAAGACGATATTCAGGGATGCCAACCCTCATCATGCCGCCTGTAACCGGAAGTTTTTCGAAAATCGTAACGAGGTAACCCTTTCTCGCCAGAAAATATGCGGTTGTCAGACCTGCCGGGCCAGTGCCTATAATGGCAATTTTTTCCTCCCGTATTTCCCCTGTTTCCGGTACATACGGATCTTCGCTGGTAAAATCATAATCCGCCAGAAATCTGTGGAGATGTTGAATTGCAATAGGCTGATCCAAATCATTGCGGGTACAAACATCTTCGCAGGGATGATGGCAGACCCTGCCGCAAACCCCGGGAAACGGGTGTTCTTCCTTAAAAAGTTTCAGAGCCTCTTCATAGCGACCGTCATTGATCAAGGCTATGTAGCCCTGGATACTCACATGGGCAGGGCAGGTGGCCTTGCACGGTGCGGTTGACCTTTTAGTGATGGCAAAAGCACCAGGAATTGCCTGGGGGTATTGTTTGTAGACTGCTTTTCGTTCGGAAAGCCCCTGATCGTATCCGTCTGGAAGTGAAACCGGACAAACCTTGACACATTCTCCGCAACTTGTGCATTTGGAAAGATCTACAAAACGCGGTTTTTGACTTACCAGGGCGGTAAAACGTCCCGGATCGCCTTTAAGGTTAAGAATTTCCGTATCGGTTAAAAGCTCTATATTCAGGTGCCGGCCGACCTCGACCAGTTTGGGCGAAATCACTCACATGGCGCAATCATTGGTCGGAAAGGTTTTGTCCAACTGGGACATCATCCCGCCAATGGCAGACGATTTTTCTAAAAGATAGACGTAATAACCGGAACTGGCAAGATCGAGAGCCGACTGCATACCTGCAATTCCTCCTCCCACTACCATAACCGAGCCGACAAAATCTTTATCTTTTTCCATGTATTTTTTTTCCTGGTTTTGGCTCATCAGTACCCCGTTTTTGTGTTGCATAAATATAGTTTGCGGCTTATCCCTTGCTCCCATCAATAATTTCAGCGAGCCTGTCTTCCCAGCCTATGGTGGAAAGAAGGACTCCGCTGAACCCTTCCCGTTTTAAAACAGAAACCATTTCAGATGCGATTTTTATGCATTCGCGCACTTTGTCCGGCGCTTTTTGCAATCTTTTTATAAGCTGTGCCGAGACATGCACATGATCCATATTACGATCAATATATCGGGCCATCCCCACTGATTTAAGCAGTAATACCGTGGGAATGATATGCGTCTTCCGGTGATCAACCATCTTTAAAAACGGCTCAATGGAATCAAGATCAAACAGAGGCGGCATTATTAAAAATTCAACCCCGGCATCAATCTTTTTTTTCATTTCTGTAAGTTCAAGCTCAAGCGCCATCCCCTTGAGCCCAGGATTAACCGTAGAACCAACCAGAAATTGTGGAGAACCGCAAAGATCAATTCCAGCCATATCCCGACCTTGTTGAAGCTTATGAATGGAATCAAGCAGCTCCGGCAGGTCAATGTCATATACCGCCTTGGCCTGCTGGTGGTCTCCGAAACTCGGATCTTCTCCTGTTACAGCCATGATACCGGTTATGCCGCATGCGGATGCTGCCAGCAAATCAGCCTGCAAAGCCAATCGATTCCTGTCCCGGCAGTTAACCTGCATCACCGTTTCCATCACTTTGCCCTGGAGGATCATAGCGCCGCCGAGTGCGCTCATCCGCATAACCGCGTTGCTCATTTCCGGCACCAGCAATGCATCCGCTTTTCCTTTTACCATTGTGGCGTTGGTTACCATCGTGGATATATCCACACCCTTGGGAGGCTCAATCTCCGCCAGAATGACAAATTCCCCTGCGTTAAATTTGTTTTTTAAATCCATACTTAAATTCCTTAAAAGGCCTTAAAAGATTATGAAAAATAACAGCTTTGTAAAACCTGAATTTTGCTTTAATCAGTAAATAGAGCAAGCAGCGTGCCACAAAAAATATTGCCGGGCATATAACCGAAATACATGTATAATCAAAGCGTTATAGGAGGTGTGGAAATATCGGCTTTTGTGTTGAATAAATTTGAAATATATGGACAATTGTTCCAAAATGGGATATGTAGTTAAGAAATTATTTTTAATTCAAGCTGTTATAGTCCGTATCTTCCATTTTGGCACAGTCTTTTTTGATACGAATGCTGTAATATCGCTAAAACTTTGCATTTACTAAGGAAGGTTAAAGGGTGACTCCTAAATCAATCCAGGCAAGCACCCTGCTTGGTACCGGTGATTGAGAAGTTACAGACAAGGGGGAGGGTAAATGACCGGTAATATTATAATTATTGACGACGACCTCGATTTTCTTGAAATATTAAAAATAAAATTGACCGAAACAGGATATAAAAACATCGTACTTGAGGATGATCCTGTAAAGGCTGCTTTAATTTTTGAGCAAGACGAAATTTTTGATATTGCCCTGATCGATATGACAATGCCCGGTATGGATGGGATCAAACTCCTTGAGATAATAAAAAACACCAGTCCCAACACCGAGTGTATAATGGTAACCGCTGTGAATGAAGCCAGGACCGCGGTGGAATGCTTAAAAAAAGGAGCATATGATTATCTTGTCAAGCCTGTTTCTAAAGAAGACCTGCTTTCGGCAATTAACCGGTCTATGGAAAGGAAACGGCTGCTCGATATTCTTGATATTGAAAAAAAGAAGACCCTGCCGAAATTAATAAATGTAAAAGCATTTAAACCTATTATAACAAGATCGCATAAGATCCTTAAGATATTGAAGGAAACAGAACTGCACGCTCTAAGTGATGTCCCTGTTTTAATTACAGGAGAAAGCGGCACCGGCAAGGAACTTTTGGCCAGGGCTATTCACACTGTAAGCGCAAGATCAAAATTTCCGTTTACTCCGATCAACATGGCTTCTATAGCCGGCAATCTTTTTGATGCCGAGTTTTTCGGCCATACAAAGGGTGCTTTTACAGGTGCGGACAAAAATCGTTCCGGCCACCTTGAATACACAAACCAGGGAACAGTCTTTTTGGATGAAATCGGCAACCTGTCACCCGAACTTCAAGGAAAATTGCTTCGGGTCCTCCAGTCCGGAGAATATATCAAGTTAGGGAACAGCGCGCAGCAAAAAGTTGATATCCGCTTTATTGCAGCCACGAATGAAGACCTTGATATATTGATGGACAAAAAGATGTTTCGCAAGGATCTATATTACCGTCTCAGAGGGGGGTGGCTCCACCTTCCGCCCCTCCGGGAGAGAAAAAATGACATACCGTTGTTGATAAATAAATTTTTAAAGGAGTTTTCCGGTAATTCCGGTAGTTGCTTTGTTGAAGAGCAAGCCATGTCTTTACTTATGGATTACGATTATCCCGGGAATATCAGGGAACTAAAGGCAATTATTCAGTCTGCCGTAAATCTGGCTCAAGGAAAAATTATAACCGCAAATTTTCTTCCAGGGCAAATGCGGATTAAAAAAACAAAAAAAACTATACCGGACAAACAGTATCAAAAAGAAATAAATAGTATAGTTTCTCTGGCTGACGTTGAAAAATCGTATATTCTCAAGACATATGATCAAACAGGAAGAAATAAATCTCAAACAGCCAGACTTTTGGATATAGGAATAAACACCCTTAGAAGAAAACTAAAAACTTACGGGTAAGTTTTTTTTGTAAATAAAGGCATTTTTGTTCCTCCTGCCATCAGAAGCGGGTGGCTTTATACGCAAAAGCGGTCGTGATTTATGTTATTTGAAAAAAAATCAAAATCAATCTATATGGGAATATTTAAGAACAGTCATGTCGTAAGTACCCGGCCCCAAGTGACATACTGTGCACCTGATGATTCCTTATAGGGTCACGAGCGATTTGCGGTCATCTTGAGGCCGGTATTTAGCGATTGTTGGAATTTCTGTTTGTGACATCCTTACCTTCCATTGATAAAATCCCACAGTATTTTAACAGGTTATGGCTTTTAGACCATAAATTCCAAATGCGGTTACCCTGCAGCGGCATACCGACATATTTGACATATAAACAAATTTATCATAAACTTCCACCCATTGAAAATCGCGTAACTATAGAGGCTTTATATATCTTTGCCATAAGTCCTCTTTTAGGAATAGAAAATTTATAAAACTCAAACGGTTGCGCAAAGGATGGTTTGTATGTTTTATCCGGATGGTAAATTTAATAAAAACTATCTGTTTTAAGCGCCGGATGTTGGGTCGAGCAAAGGGGATAAACGTATCATGACGTTTAAAAAAAATCTTTTAAAAAAAATTACGATAGACCGGTTGGCCAGTAAGGTGTTAAAGTCTATCGATATCTCTCCTGTTGACGGCACCCATAAGGTTGACAAAAAAACAATGCGGTTGCTCCTTGAAATGCGCTCTTGCATGTTTAGGCGGGAGCGGGATCTTGATCTTTACATTATGAAAGATAATTCCGGTAAGGAAAAGATTCTGGTGCTCGATAATGATCTTGCCATTTACAACACCTCGGCGGAAGATATCGGGCTGCGAAAAAGCCCCTCGGTCAAAGAAATGCTGAGCGTGCGAAATATAATTAAAATATTAAACGATGCTGATGTTATTATCAGCAAAAAAGAAGAGACCGTCAAAATTATCCAAAAAGAATGTATCGACATGCTCGACCTTTCCTTTGACGAGTCTGACATGGATGAAATCGAAAAAGACGCGGCAACAGCTCTGGAAATAGGGAATAAAGACGGCGTAATAGAATCCCTTGCCCTTTTTGCCGAGCTGCTTGGATATATTTCTCCGCCAAAAGTCTTTAAACTGCCGGATCAAAATGTTATCGGCGCGTTAACCAAAAAAAAGGACGGAGAAATCTTGTTCGGTCCCTTTGTTGTTTACAGCACATTCAGCAATACCATAAAGCTCATTGATGAACAGATCAGCAGTTTAAACAAAGAGAAAATAAATTTTGTTAACCTGGTCGTCATGGGAAAGGAAAAAGCTTCTAAAGAAGGGGCCGGTGTTTTTCAGTATCTCAAAGAATCCGTTGTTAAAACAAAACAATATGGAATCTGCCTATAAAAAGTCTGCCACTGCGAGGTAATAATGGGTATTAATAAATGGATAAGCACTTTAACCAGAGGCTTATTGTATTACAATGATGAAAATATCTCTCCAATTCGCCGCCATAAACTTCGCAGAAATATGATTGTATTAATGATCGTGGTGACTATTGTTCCCATTACTGTCATGGCAGCCATTAATTATCATCAATATCAGACAGAGCTTAAAAACGAAACGATCAACCCCTTACGTATAATGTCGGACAAGACAAGGCATTCCTTTGAACTTTTATTGGAAGAACGGCTCTCTACCGTAAAATTCATCGCATCTGCTTATCGTTTTGAGGAGTTGTCGAATACTAAGACGCTGAGTCATATTTTGCTGGTTTTAAAAAAGGAATTCGGTGGGTTTGTCGATTTGGGAGTGATTGATGACCACGGCATACAGGTAAGTTATTGCGGCCCTTATGAACTTTTGGGAAAAAACTATTCCGAGCAGAGCTGGTTTCAGGAGGCCCAGTTAAGGGGTGAATATGTCAGTGACGTTTTTATGGGATACCGCAAGTTTCCCCACATTGCTGTTGCCGCTCAGCATTTATCGGCAAGAGACAAGGCCTGGACACTGCGCGCCACAATCGATACTTACAGATTTGACAATCTTATTTCTTCCATGGAACTTGACCCAAAAAGTGATGCCTTCTTAATAAACCGGGAAGGCATTTTTCAGACCAACTCTAAATTTTACGGGAAAATACTGGAACATTGCCCCTTTTTAATTCCCCAGACAAAACACAGCGGAACCAGCGTGATAGAAACAAAAGATCCTCGTGGGGTTGATGTGTTTTTGGCCTACAACCATTTTATGGAGTATGATTATACACTGGTTGCAATCAAACCACATTCCGTTGTTTTAAAGTCGTGGTATACGCTTAAAAACAAAATGTTCTTTATCTTTATCGTCAGCATTGTGGTGATTATTTTAGTAATTATCAAGCTTACAGGTATATTGGTCAGACAGATTCGAGAAGCTGTTGAAAAGCGGGAGTCGGCCCTCAGGGAGCTGGAACACAGCCACAAGCTTTCATCCATCGGAAGACTGGCCGCCGGCGTAGCCCATGAAATTAACAACCCAATGGCCATAATCAATGAAAAAGCCGGCTTAATGAAGGATATAGTCGAATTTACTCCGGATTTCAAAAAAAAAGCGAAGCTGCTTGAGCTGACGGAATCGATTATTCAATCAGTTGAACGTTGCAAAACTATTACCCATCGCCTGTTGGGTTTTGCACGCCGTTTAGAAGTGCTTTTTGAGGTGTTGGATCTGAATAAAATCATTAAAGAGGTGATCGGCTTTCTTGAAAGGGAAGCCTTGTATCGAAAAATCAATCTAAACATCAACCTTGCGGATGATTTGCCCCATATATCTTCAGACAGGGGGCAACTCCAACAGGTTTTCCTTAATATCCTCACGAATGCTTTTGCCGCTGTGGAAGATGGCGGACAGATTACTATCACAACATGGGATAACGATGCCGATACTGTTGGTGTCTCTATCAGGGATAATGGATGCGGTATGTCGGAAGATGTTCTCCATCATATATTTGAACCTTTTTTTACGACCAAAAAGGGGACCGGCACCGGTCTGGGGCTTCCTATCACCTATGGAATTGTAAAAAAACTAGGCGGGGATTTCAAGGTGCAGAGCCAGGAAAGAGAGGGCACGACCTTTACAGTTTATTTGCTGAAAAAACCCAAAAATGAACAGGGGGGATAAATGGCCGACTGGAAAGTTGTACTTGTTGATGATGAGGAAGAATTTGTCACGACTTTGGCGGAAAGGCTCGATTTGAGAGGAATAAATGTTCAGGTCGCCACAAACGGTGAGATAGCGCTGCGAATCATTGAAAATGATTCTCCGGATATAGTAGTTTTGGATGTTATGATGCCGGGCCTGGGAGGTCTGGAAGTTCTTCAGAGGATTAAAGCTATAAACTCACAAATTCCGGTTATTCTTCTGACCGGACATGGTTCTACTGAGCAAGAAATTGAAACGATGCTGGAAAGCGCGTATGATTACTTGATGAAACCGTTAAATATCGATGAATTAATCAAGAAAATGCAAGAAGCGATTAATAGCCGATAATGGAACAAGGCGTGTTTTGAGGAAATATCATGAAAGAATCAGATTATAAAGAAATCGCATTTTTTGGAAAAATAACTGCGGGCGTTACCCATGAAATGAAAAATGTTCTGGCGATCATAAAAGAATCTTCCGGTCTTATGGAAGATCTGATGTTTATGCTGCAAGAGGCGCCTCTCCCTCATGAGGAAAAAATAAAAAAAGCCCTGTCCGTCATAAAGGAACAGATTCAACGGGGAGTGGAATTGACATCCCGCCTTAACAAATTCGCCCATAGCACGGACGAAACCACATCAAAAATCGACCTTTATGAAACAGTTGAAGTGCTGGTCGATTTATCACAGCGATTTGCCAGGTTAAAAAACGTTGTTTTAAAGCTTCACCCCCCGGATCAAGCCATTGCTGTTGAAACAAATCCGGTTCATCTACAGATGGGATTGTTGGCATGTTTTGAATGCTGCCTGGATTTGATGTCTGAAGGAGGGCGGATAGATATTCACCTTAGTAAAACGGAAGACAAAATTGGTGTCCAACTCTCATGTGATGGAAATTTTGCAGACAAAACCGAATTTTTCCAGAACATATCTTCATCGGAAAAATGGTCGAGGTTAGAAAATATTGCCGGTCTTTTTGGGGGAACCGTCAAGCAGAATCAAGAGGCTTGCGGTCTCTTGTTGTTATTTTAGTTTGTTATTTTAGCTGTTCCTTTAATGGAGAAATATTTATATAATGATGCTCCTGGTTATCGATGTTGGAAATACAAATACCGTGATGGGTGTTTATAGTGGTAATCGTCTGGTTAAAAACTGGCGTATACGCACTGAAAAAGATACAACGGAAGATGAATTTAACATTCTGGCAACCAATCTTTTTGCCGGAAGCAGCATTAATACAGGGAGCATCGGCAAAACCGTTATTTCCTGTGTAGTTCCACCCATGGTAACCATTTTAGATTCTTTTTGCCGAAAATATTTGGGGCATGAGCCCTGCTGGGTCGATGCCGGATCCGTTACTCAAATGCCTATACTTTACCACAACCCCGAAGAAGTTGGAGCAGACAGGATAGTTAATGCGATAGCAGCCTTTCAAAAATACAAAACCAGCCTTATTGTTATAGATTTCGGCACTGCCACGACCTTTGATTCCATTTCTGCCAGGGGGGAGTATCTCGGCGGCGCTATAAGTCCGGGAATCATGATCTCCTCGGAGGCGCTGTTTAAAAAAGCATCTAAACTGCCAAGGGTCGAAATCTTTGTTCCTCCCACGCAGGTAATCGGGAAAGATACAACAAGCAGTATAAAGGCGGGTATAATTTTTGGGTATGCCGGGCTTGTGGACGGAATTGTTCAACGGATGAAAATCGAAATGGCCTCAAATCCAAAGGTAATTGCCACAGGCGGCATGGCATCACTCCTGAATAATGTCTCAGAAACAATCGAATCTGTAGAACCGGACTTGACCCTGGAAGGATTAAGGATTGTCAGCGACGGTTTTTAAATATCCTTTATACCCCTTGACACTGTTTTTCAAAAATCCCCACTCTCTTTCCTGAACGTCTTTACCCATATCGAAAAATCCTTTTAAAAATGGGTCATTCTTTAAAAGTCTGTCTATACATGCATCAACAAATTCTTCCGGGCGGGAATTTTTTATTTCATCATCGATAATATTTTTCCAGAGAAAAAGCTGTTCTCTATGCATTTTCAACATCTTTACAGCATTATCCTGCATGCCGAAATGGCCATAGCATATTTTCTCGGGCTTGCTGTCTAACAGCACATCCATACACTAAATACACGTGTCTAAAAAAAACGGTGGGGGGGTGGCCGGCCTAAGATAAAATCGCCCGCCTGGAATATCTATAAAAACACCTCCTGTCTCGCCTGCAAAAAGATAAGGTTCCAATATATAGCTTACATGATGCGCGGCATGTCCCGGAGTAAGAACAGGTGTGATTATACCATCCTGGAAGTTGGCCGCATCAAAAAGCTGATCAGAAGAAACAGGACTGATAGGCCCATAAGCTTCGGCCGTCTTGCCCAGGGTTTTAAGACTTCCTTCCCATAAACGGGAAGGTTCCGCCAGATGTTTAATGCCTAACTTGTGGCAGACTATCGGAGTATCGGGAAAACAGGAACTAAGATCTCCGATACCTCCTGCATGATCGATATGGATATGTGTCAAAAGGATTGCGTCAAGGTGTTGTACTTCAAGCTCTGCCAAAGATTTCATAAGGTTTGGTATGGTGGCGGAAGGCCCCGGATCCACTAAAAAAGTTTTTTCCCCTTTATAAAGCCACGCCCCAATAAAAGAAATGAATCCGGGCAGATTCTGGTCAAGCGAAATAAGATAGAGTCTCGGTGCAATATTTATCAGAGTCATTTAGAACAAGTTTTACCTTTGCATGTAATTCCGAGCATATTTCCGTAGTAAGAGAATTAATCAATACCCATGTCAGCTTCAATCTTTTGTATTTGTAAAAGGATATCTTTTCTTTCTTTGTCGCCCAAGCCATCCTGACCCAGACGCCTTCTAAGACCCAGGAGGGTCATTTCTAATCTATAATCGACGCAGGTATATTTCATTAGTCTAAGCTCAATTCGCCCCCCAAAGCTTTTACCAGACGGCGACCTTTGCCGTTGCATTATATAATATATTAACCTGTTTATGAAAAATTTGTCAAGCTTTTCAATGCTATCCGCCCGCTAAAAACAATAAAGCCCTTATGCAAAACACATAAGGACTTTATTAAGATCAATATAAATTATAAATAAGGGCGATTTACATCATTCCGCCCATTCCACCCATTCCGCCCATTCCAGGGGCGCCGCCCGGCATGGCCATATCTGATTTTTCTTCAGGCTTGTCGGCGATCATAGCCTCTGTTGTCAACATCAAGGATGCAACGCTGCCTGCATTTTGCAGTGCATACCGGACCACCTTGGTCGGATCAATGACGCCTGCTTCAATCAGGTTTTCATATGTTTTGGAGTCTGCGTTGTAGCCGAAAGCGCCGCTTCCTTCTTTTACCTTAGCGATTACAACGGAACCTTCGAGGCCGGCGTTGTTGACAATCTGCCGCAATGGCTCTTCAACCGCCCGCATGACGACTTTTACCCCCAGTTTTTGCTCGGCCTTTGGTTTCAACTTGTCCATTGCTTCAATGCAGCGTACAAGCGCTACGCCTCCACCAGGCACGACGCCTTCTTCAACGGCAGCACGGGTAGCATTTAACGCGTCTTCAACGCGGGCTTTCTTTTCCTTCATCTCAGTCTCAGTCGCAGCGCCCACGTTAATAACAGCTACGGCTCCTATAAGTTTGGCAAGGCGTTCCTGGAGTTTTTCACGATCGTAATCCGACGTAGTCTCTTCGACCTGCGCACGTATCTGCTTCACGCGGCCTTCAAGATCGCTGCGTGAACCTGCTCCGTCTACGATAGTGGTGTTGTCTTTGTCTATGGAAATGCGTTTGGCGCTGCCGAGATCCGTAACGGTGAGATTCTCCATTTTGATGCCCAAATCTTCGGAAACAAGCTGGCCGCCTGTTAAAATTGCAACATCCTCAAGCATGGCTTTTCTTCTGTCGCCAAATCCGGGAGCTTTAACCGCAGCCACCTGCAACGTGCCTCTTAATTTATTAACAACCAGGGTAGCAAGCGCTTCACCTTCCACATCCTCTGCAATAATCATAAGGGGTCTTCCCATCTTTGCGATCTGCTCAAGTATGGGGAGAAGATCTTTCATGCTGCTGATTTTTTTCTCACTGATAAGGATAAAAGGATTTTCTAAAGAAGCAACCATTTTTTCCGCGTCGGTCACAAAATATGGAGAAAGGTATCCACGATCAAACTGCATACCCTCCACTACTTCAAGAGTGGTTTCCATGCTCTTGGCCTCTTCAACCGTGATCACGCCTTCTTTACCTACCTTGTTCATGGCCTCGGCAATAATATTGCCGATAGTTTCATCGCTGTTTGCGGAAATAGTGCCGATCTGGGCGATTTCACGCTGATCTTTGGTCGGTTTGCTCATTTTATGCAATTCTTTTACGGCAGTTTCAACGGCCATGTCGATGCCGCGTTTAATTGCCATAGGATTATTTCCGGCCGCCACAAGCTTTTGACCTTCTTCATATATGGCTCTGGCCAAAATTGTTGCCGTTGTAGTGCCGTCACCAGCCATATCACTTGTTTTGCTGGCGACTTCTTTCACCATCTGGGCGCCCATATTTTCAAATTTATCTTCAAGTTCAATTTCCTTGGCAACAGTAACACCGTCCTTGGTAACCGTAGGAGAACCCCACGACTTATCAATAACAACATTTCGTCCTTTAGGGCCGAGCGTTACAACTACCGCATCAGCAAGGGTTTTAACCCCGTTGAGCATAGCTTCACGGGCTTTCATATTATACTTTATTACTTTAGACATCTTAACCTATCCCTCCATTTTGATTATTATTATTCGATTATAGCAAGAACGTCATCTTCACGCATGATCAGATGCTCTTCGCCCTCAATCTTTACCTCCGTACCCGAATATTTGCCGAACAGGATTCGGTCGCCGGTCTTAATTTCAAGAGGAATCCTTTTGCCGTCTTCTCCTATCTTGCCGGAACCGACGGCGACAACTTTCCCTTCAGCCGGTTTTTCCTTGGCCGAGTCCGGTATAATAATCCCTCCCTTAGTTGTTGTCTCTTCTTCAACACGTTGTACTAAAATTCGATCCTGTAATGGTCTGAGCTTCATTGTCTAAATTCTCCTTTTTTCTTTATAGCCAAATTTTAAAAGCATTATTATGATAAAAAGCTGTTAATCGACAAAATTAAATATGTTATAAACATGATAATCACATGTTTGTACTTGTAAAGATATTTTATGTAAATTTTTTCAATTTTCTAAAACGCCCATATACCTCTGCAACCTTACTTGTAATAACAAAGAGATAATATGGATAAGCGGGCGACTATTCTTTTGAAATTTTACTGGATGTTTCTTCTGTTTTTTTAGTGTTTGCGGTCGATGTTTCCCCCGTCTTTTTTGGGGGGGCGGAAGAGTTATGAGAACTGTTTGCGTAGTCTGTTACATACCATCCCGTACCCTTAAGATGAAAAGTGCTGTTGGAAATCAGCTTATGAAGTTTACCTGAACAGTACTTGCATTGTGTAAATGGCTTGTCGGAAAATTTCTGTATGACTTCATCGATTTTACCGCATTTTGTACATTGATACTCATAGATTGGCATATTAAAAAAACTCCTTATATGATAGTGCCAAGCATTACTCAATTACCAAATTATAAAATCTGTTTTATTGACGTAACACAAATCTGAATCAAATATAATAAGTGTTTTTATATTGTCAAGAAGTAACGAGGCTTTTTCAGGGTAACCGCATTTGGTAATCAGGAAGCACCGGTTTTTACGGGGGCTGCGGGGAACTTTTATAACGGCATGAAATAATTGGAAACAGAGGTAACAAGCAGGACGATTCGAGGCCACTGGGGGATTGGGAACCGGCTGCATCGGGCATTGGACATCAGCGCTAAAGTGCTCAAGGGTTAATTCCAAATGCGTTTGCCCTGGCGCGGGTCTTATCTTGTGTTGACATAAATAAAAAACTTTATCTATAATCACGCTACAACTTGGCAATGGTTGATATTAATAAAATGAGCGTTAAAAAAACAAAAAAATCTATCGCTACTTTTTTCGCCTCCAGCAATTACATCCACTGGGTTATTTTGGCCGGCGTTACCATAATTTTTACCATCTTTCTCTATCCTAATCTCGTGGTCACCGGACATCCTTACCATTTAGGAGATGTTGCTGAAAGAGACATAAAAGCGCCAAAAGACTTTTTTATCGAGGACAAAAACGCGACTGAAGGGAATCGCAGGCAGGCGGTTGATGAAGTTTTGACGGTTTACGATTATAATTTGGTTCTTTTGCCGGAATTAAGAAAACAGACAAAAGAATCATTTGCCTATCTTCGTAAAAATTACAAACTTATAACGGAAAACCAGAACAAAACATCATCGAAGCAACAATCCGCATATAACCAGATTTTGCGGGAAAAGGAGGGCTTTGAAAAAATACTCGGAATATCAGTTAGTCAGGGCGCTTATAAAATACTGGCAGACGAAAAATTTTCTGATGACATATCAAGTCTTATCATTAGACTTTTAACTGATATATTGCAAAACGGTGTGGTCGCAAATAAAGAGGCCCTCCTTAAGGAATCGGATAAAGGGATAATTTTAAGGAATGTAGGGACAAAGACGGAAAAAATCGTTCATAACTTAAAAGCCTACTACAGCCTTGACCAGGCCAAAACCATGGTCAGAATTGTCGGCCAGCCATACCTTAAGAATGTTAATTATACGTTGTTAAATCTGATCGTTGATTTTGCTCAAAGACTTATTCAGCCCAATATTACTTTAAACATACACGAAACCGGAGAACGTAAAAAAAAGGCTTCTTCTGAAATCAAACCGGTTCTTTACAAAATCAAAGCCGGCGAGATGCTCCTGCGGGAAGGGGAAAGGGTAACCCAGGTACAGCTTTTAAAGCTGCAGGCATTACATGTCCAGACGGCAAAAGAAGAAATATCCGTAAGCAGCATCGGTGCGGCGATGATAATCTTTTGTCTTCTTATCATGACATATAACCTGCACATAATGCATCAAAACAACATTACACGCGACCTCAACAAGAATATCCTTTTTATGGCAAGTGTCCTTGTTGCGTTTTTTCTTGTTGCCGAAATATCAGCGTACATGTTTAAATCACTGGATCAAAACACACCGTTTTCCATACCCGCCGCATCAATGGGTTTTGGGATTCCATTGGCTTCAAGCGCCATGACCATCTGTCTCTTCCTGGGAATTAACCTTGCCGTTCCTTTTGCCCTGATAATGGCAGCCTGCACAGCGATTATTTTTGAGAACAGGTTTGAGGTTTTTATCTATTTCCTTATAAACAGCACGATGGCCGCCTACTGGATGCAGAATTGCCGGGAACGAAAAGTATTTATCAAGGCGGGCCTGAAGCTCGGATTGCTGAACATGATACTTGCGACATCAATAGATGTCTATGTGGTTAATTTTTCCGGAGTTAAACTTTTGTGGGACTGGTCTTTTGCGTTTCTGGGAGGCATTGTCGCAGGAATCGTAACATCCGGTATCGCGCCACTTGTAGAAATTACCTTTGGTTACACAACCGATATAAAGCTCCTTGAACTTGCGAATCTTGATCAACCGATACTCCGCAGACTTATGATAGAGGCTCCGGGAACCTATAATCATTCTGTTATTGTCGGGTCAATGGTTGAAGCCGCAGCATCTGAAATAGGCGCAAATCCTTTGCTGGCTAAAGTATGCGGTTATTATCACGATATCGGCAAAATCAATAAGCCGTTATATTTTATTGAAAACCAGAGTAACGGCAAAAACAAGCATGACAAACTTGCGCCTTCCATGTCCGCTCTTATACTTATTTCACACGTAAAGAACGGGGCTGAAATGGCAAGGAAAAATAAATTGGGCCAGACCATAACCGAGGCGATTATGCAACACCACGGAACAAGCCTCATCAGATTTTTCTATGAGAAGGCAAAACAGTTAAAAGGAAAAGATGCGGTAAAAATCGACGACTTCAGGTATCCCGGGCCAAAACCCCAGACTAAAGAGGCCGGTCTTGTCATGCTGGCGGACTCGGTTGAAGCAGCGTCAAGAACGCTTGACACTCCAACGCCGGCAAAAATTCAGGCGCTTGTACAAAATTTAATCAACAAAATTTTTTCCGACGGCCAGCTTGACGATTGTGAACTGACATTAAAAGACCTGCATAATATTGCAAAAAATTTTAACAAAATATTAAACGGAATATATCACCACCGCATCGAATATTCGGAAAACCCGGCTTTGGTCAATGGAAAGGGTAAAAATGGAAGTCCTGATAAACAACAGGCAAAACCGATTCAAGATATCCCCGGAAAAGATGGAAAAAGAGGCTCGAACAATTTTAAACGTCTTGGACTGTCCTGATGGAGAACTTTCTATTCTGATCGTCGATGATGCCCGGATCGAAGTATTAAACAAAAAATATCTGAGCCGTTCCGGCCCAACCAATGTTATAGCTTTTCCGATGCGCGAGGGTGGTTTTTCGAATATAAATCCACAGATTCTTGGTGACGTGGTAATTTCTATTGAAACTGCTCATAGAGAAAGCAAGGAAGCAGACATAAATTTGGAAAAGCGTTTCACACAGCTTCTTGTGCATGGGATACTTCATCTTTTCGGTTACGACCATGAAAAAACAGAGCAGGAAGCGTTTAAAATGGAAAAAAAAAGCAACGAAATTATAGAATTGCTCAAGTAAATCACATACCCAACCAAAAATGGAGGTCTTTTGATGGCGGGATTAGCTGTAAATGTCGATCATGTTGCAACTCTTAGAGAGGCCAGAAAAGCTTCATACCCGGATCCTGTATCAGCCGCGGTGCTGGCAGAACTGGCCGGAGCAGACGGCATTGTCGTTCACCTGCGTGAAGATCGACGCCATATCCAGGATCGTGACGTCAAAATAATACGGAAAGTTGTTCAAACAAAACTTATTTTAGAGATGGCTTCGACTTCTGAAATGGTTGGGGTTGCACTCGACATTAAACCTGAGCTTGTAACCCTGGTGCCTGAAAAAAGGGAAGAGATTACAACTGAAGGCGGGCTGGATCTTGTTGTACACAGTAACGCTGTTGCCGAAACTGTTGCAACATTACAACACGACGGTATCCCCGTGAGCATTTTCATCGATCCGGACCCTGAGCAGATTAAGCTGGCGCACAAAATTGATGCTTCAATGGTTGAAATTCATACCGGGGCGTTCTGTGATGCGCCGACTGCAAGAAGAAGAGACCGGGCTTTTTCAAGAATTGTAGACGCGGTCAAAATAGCCCATAGGTTGCGGCTCGGCATAAACGCCGGCCATGGATTGTGCTATAACACCATTAAGGCGTTTAAAGGCTTAAGTGAAATTGATGAATTCAGCATAGGTCACAGTATCATCTCCAGAGCCGTATTTACAGGCATGGAAAAAGCCGTTAAAGATATGCTGGCCCTTATCAAAGAGTTGTAATGCAAAAAAGAGCATGCCATTAAGGATTGAGATTAAGAGCCATTCTGAAAAAGAAACCAGGATATTGGGATACAAAACCGGCAAATTGCTGAAACCCGGGAGTGTAGTCGCTTTAACCGGCGGCCTTGGAAGCGGGAAGACCGTCTTTGTACAAGGAATTGCCGAAGGTCTTGATGTTCCGGGAAATTATTACGTTACAAGCCCTACTTACACTTTGATAAACGAGTATCCTGGTCGATACCCCCTGTTCCATGTTGACCTTTATCGTATCAGCAATTTTTATGATTTTGAAGATATCGGTCTTTATGAAATATTGTCCGGCAAAAACGGTGTTGTCGCCATTGAATGGGCGGACAAACTCGATATGGATATTTTATCTGAACATGTTGCAATACGTTTTGCTTTTGACATACTGAGTGATAAATTGCGGAAAATAGATATCACTGCATATGGACGGGAAGGAATCGACCTGATAGAAAAACTTCGACTTTTCAATAGAGTGCCGTAAAGTGGCATGTCACATTTTTTACAAAATCGTTAATTTAAACATTTTTTAATTGACGATTTGACGATGTATGAAGGAGATAAGATGGGTTTAATTGTTCAAAAATACGGTGGAACTTCGGTTGCTGATGTCGAGCGTATCCGCATTGTGGCCAGGCGGGTTGCAAAGACATTTGATCAGGGTAACGATGTGGTCGTCATCCTTTCAGCCATGGCAGGCACTACTGACAATCTGATCGGGCTGGCAAGGGAAGTGACCGACTCTCCTGAAAAACGTGAGCTCGATGTCTTGCTTGCGACAGGAGAACAGACAACCGTAGCTCTTTTATCAATGACATTAAAAGCCATGAATTACCCTGCTGTATCATTACTTGGATTTCAGGCGGAAATTGTTACCGATCCAAATTTCGGTTACGCCCGAATTGTTAAAATAGGCGCTAACCGTGTCAGGGAGCTGATTGATAAACGTAACATCGTCGTGATAGCAGGGTTTCAGGGATGGGACGCCGAAGGTAACATTACGACACTTGGTCGAGGTGGGTCGGACACGTCCGCCGTGGCAATAGCACATGCGCTTAAAGCGGATGTATGTGAAATATATACCGACGTGGATGGAATTTATACCGCGGATCCGAACATCTGCAAAAAAGCAAGGAAGCTGGACAAAATTTCATTTGATGAAATGCTTGAAATGTCAAGTCTCGGCGCAAAAGTTCTTCAAATTCGTTCGGTTGAATTTGCAAAAAAATATAACGTCCCTGTGCATGTGAGGTCATCATTTTATGAGAAGGAGGGCACTATGGTTGTAAACGAAGATTCCAGCATGGAAAGTCCTGTCGTATCCGGTGTAACCTGTAACAAAGATGAAGCGCGAATCACTCTGAAAAAAGTTCCTGATCAGCCGGGAATCTCAGCAAAGCTGTTCTCCCCCATTGCAGAAGCGGGCATTCATGTTGATATGATAATCCAAAATACCCGTTCCGGCGGGCAAACAGATCTTACATTCACCGTTCCTAAAACAGACTTTAAAGCAGCGCTGGAAATATCCAGCAAAGTGGCGCAAGAGATAAATGCAGAAGAAGTATTGTCTGCCGAAAATATCGCAAAGATATCCGTTACCGGTGTCGGCATGAAAAGCCATTCAGGGGTCGCTGCAAAAATGTTTGCCGCACTGGCCGATGAAAATATAAATATCAGGCTGATCAGCACATCAGAAATCAGAATATCTTGCGTTATCGAAGAAAAATATACTGAACTTGCGGTTCGTGTCCTTCACTCGGCATTCGAACTGGATAAAAAATAGTCTTTGTGTCGTGAATCTTTATGGTGTGAATTTTTATGGCATGAAAAAGTTTGATAAGGATCAATTAATATTCGCGCTTCTCTTGGGCGCGGTAATTTTGGGCGTTATTTTATACCGGGGATATAATGTTTTTTGAGAAAAGCCCCTCCATGTTTTAATTTGGTCTATTTTGACAATTCCTGGTAAGCCTTTTGTATCTCCTTAAAGCGTTTTTCCGCCAGCTCTCTGAATTCTTCTCCCAAATGAAGTACTTTATCAGGATGGAATTTGTTTGCAAGCTGTCTGTAGGCTTTCTTTATCTCTTCAGCAGACGCATCCCTTCTGACACCCAGGATCTTGTAAGGATCATCAGGCGCGGCGTCTTGTCCGTACTGATAACCTGTACCAGATGTTTCATTGTCAAAAAACCCGTTTCCTTTATTATTCTCATAAACCCGCCTGCTGTCCGGCTTTTTTTTGCCGGAAAAAAAATACCTCCACACAAGCCCCAAAATTGCCAGGTCATCAAGCCATCCCCAGCCGACAATAAAATCGGGAAGAAGATCGTATGGAGAAAGGACATAAATCAATGCTAATAATAACAGCAAATATCTCATGTTTTTTTATTGACATATCTTTGTTTGTTAATTAATTATAACAATAATTAATAGGCTGAAGCCTGTTGCATTGCAATAATTATTTTTACTACAATTTATTAGAAAATTAATCCAAACCACGAAGGTATGCGTATCATAGGGATACGATCTTTTGTGGTTTTTTTTTGCGCACACGGAGGTAACTTATGGAAAGATATCTGGTAAAAAAAGGTCTTGTTTTTGTTTTATTGTCTGCTTTGCTTCTTTTTGTAACAGCTCACGCTTCTGCACATTTCGGGATGGTAATCCCTTCAGATTCGATGGTTATGCAGGAAGAAAATAAAACCATAACAGTAACACTGGCATTTGCTCATCCTTTTGAAGGGAATGGAATGGAACTTGTCAAGCCCAGTGTTTTTGCGGTAATGGCCAACGGCGACAAAAAAGACCTGCTCAGCAGCCTGAAAAAAACAAAGGTTATGGGACATACGGCATGGGAAACAGACTATGCTATCAAGCGTCCCGGTGTTTACATGTTTTACATGGAGCCTGAACCTTACTGGGAACCGGCAGAGGACTGCTTTATTGTTCATTACACGAAAACCGTTGTAACAGCCTGTGGAGATGACGAAGGATGGGATGAGGAGATAGGGCTGAAAACAGAGATCGTGCCGCTGTCCAAGCCTTATGCCCTTTATACAGGCAATGTTTTCCAGGGAATCGTTAAAATGAACGGCAAACCCGTGCCCTATGCCGAAGTTGAAGTAGAGTATTATAACAGGGACGGCAAACTCACGGCCCCGACAGATTATATGGTCACCCAAACCGTCAAGGCGGACATAAACGGCCTTTTTACCTATGCCGTGCCAAAGGCAGGCTGGTGGGGTTTTGCCGCATTAAATCCGTCTGAAACCAAAATGAAATATAAAGGCGAAGACAAGGATATAGAGCTTGGAGCCGTCATCTGGATCAATTTTCAAGACATGAAGTAGAATAAAGTAGATGGGAAAGTGTTATCAGCCAAAAATAAAAGTCCCCTCCTTTTTCTAGTTCCCGGGCTTTGCCCGGGAACGAGAAAAAACACGCCGTCCTGTTAATCCAGCCTGAATCCCCGGTTAAAAAGTTCGGGTCAAAAAGTTTTTGAAACCGTTTAATCCTTTGTCGGGCACAAATTCAGCCAGACAGTCAGGTCGCCTGATTTTAAGCAATGCTTCAGTTTGTTGCATACCAGAAGATCCGTCGGAAAGGCCATCTGTCCAGGCAGCTCGTCTAACGGGAAAAAGGAAACTTCGCTTGCATCGGAACCTGCCTGAAGTTGTCCGCCGGTGCATGTCCCCCAAAACCATATTCCTACCGTCTGTTTTTTCAAATCATGAAAGTTGGAATGTACTGCAAACACAGGCCCAACAGTGACTTTTAAGCCGGTTTCTTCTTTGAACTCACGTTGTGCCGCCAATCGAAGATCTTCTCCCCATTCAACGTGCCCGCAGGGGATGCACCACGTTCCCTCGTAAGAACCCAGGCGTTTAATCAGAAGCAATTCGTCTTGTTTGGCCGCCGCCGGTTTGGCCTCTGATTGAACCGATTTAATCAACAGGACTGCCACGCCTATTGTTGGATTCCGGTAATGAGTCTGTTTGCATTTATCACAATAAAGTCGTTTTTTGCCGTCATTTGTCAATATCTTCAATAAATGCCCGCAAAACGGACAATATTTAAACTCCATAAAAATTTCCTCAATAAATTGCTGGTAGTGTGAAATATCAACCGGTTACTTTCTGTTTGCTCTTTGCTGTCCGTCTGGAATCAATAATCTGGAAACTTTTAAACAATATGCCTCCGATAAGAGCAATAATACCACTTATAAGAAATAATGAAAATAGACCCAGGCTTTTGTACAGGCAGCCGCTGACCAGGAATCCGACCATCATGCCAAGCCCGTAGGTTACGGCATTGTTTACGGCTTGCCCAAAAGTCTTATCCTTATCCGGAACAAGAGAATCTATATATAAAATACTGGCCATATGAAATGTCCCGTATGTTAATGCATGAGAAATCTGTGAAATCAGGATTACTACCGGAGAATCGGCAACAAAAAGGGTGAACCATCTTAATGCAGCCACCATAAACGAAAAGACCAGGATGTTTTCCATGGAAAAGCGCCTGAATATTTTATCCGATTTTATCATTGCTATGATTTCGGCAGTTGATGCCAGCGCCCACGCCATTCCGATAAATGTATTTCCGTAACCCAGATTTTTTAAATGTATCGAAAAAAAACCGTAATAGGTGCCGTGGCTTACCAGCATCAGAAATGCGCAAAAGAGAAAGACCATAACGCGTATATTAAAAATATGGCCTGGTCCCGATCGCGGGCTTAAAGAGCCTTTTACGCAGGTCTTTATGTCCGGAATTTTAATGGAAATGACGGCTTGCAGAACGGCTCCTGCAAGGATTAGCGGCAGTATTATCTCAATGGGATAAAGATCTACCATTTTACCTGTTATTATAACGATCAGAATAAAATTTATGGAGCCCCAGGCTCTTATTTTTCCATAACTTTTTTTCTCCCTGCCCAATACATCAATAGTAAAGGCTTCCAGAAACGATATAATCGGCGCATAAAACATTCCGTGAAAAAAAGTAATAATAAACATAGCCAAAAAGTTGCCGGTGTACAGGAAAAAAATCCAGATCCCGGCGCTTATGATGTTGCACAAAATATATATCGGCTTTCTTATCTGAAATCTGTCTGCTATGGCTCCCCATATCAGCGGGAACAAGATCATTGTCACTGATCTTAACGCAGACAATACGCCTATTTTAATGCCGCTAAAACCAAGATGATAACAGTATAAATTAAAATAGGGCAAAAAAATGCCCATAACGCCAAAATACAAAAAATATTGCGAGCCGACTACCCATTTAAAAAAGCTTTTGTTATCATTATCCATTTTTGTTTATTTTTGTTTTGAATCAGTTTCTAATACGTTATTTGTCGGTAAACAGCAATTTCTAATTCAAGGCGCTTATTTGGGATATGTGGGAGATATTCTTTACAAACGGTTTTTATGATGTTAGGTTTTAATGTAAAAAAATAGCAATGTTCAGCATTAACATGCAGGAGCCTGATATGGACTATATCAAAATAAAATTCGGGAACGATTTTGCTCAGCCGGGCGCCACTTTCGGGAAAACCATTGAGGATATGTTCCGTTCGATAAACCCGAGATTCACGCTTTCAGAAGGCACATGGAAACCGTATATGGATATTTATGAAACTTCTGAAGAAATAATTGTTGTGGCTGAAATGTCAGGGGTCAAAAAAGAGGATCTTGGAGTAGAAATCAACAGAAAGGCAGTCAAAATTTACGGCAAACGGGTTGAGATGATGCCGCACAACATTAACGGTACATACAGACTCGCTGAGATTCAGTATGGCAAATTCGAGCGTTTTTTATTACTTCCGGCGCCCATTGATACTGAAAAGGTAACCGCAATATATTCAAACGGCCTTCTCCATATCAGATTTGTCAAACTGCCGGTTAATAAAGTTTACAAAATACCCATTTCAGACGGATAGCCTTTTTAAAGGCTATAATTTTGGAGGCGACAATGACGGAACAGAAGCTGTCAATCGATTTTGACACCAGACAGATCCCAAAGGTTCTTCCTGTTTTGCCCTTGTTTGATGCGGTTCTTTTTCCGAAAATGGTATTACCCCTTGTCGTAATACAGAATGAATCTATTCAACTGGTCGACGAGGCCATGTCCAAAAATCGTATCATAGGTGTTATGCTTTCTGATAAGCCGGCCAAAGAAAGCGATCATCCGGATGATGATCTGCATAAAGTCGGCACCAGCGCCTTTATTTTTAAAATGGCAAAGATGGAAGACAACAAGGCGCAATTGCTGGTCCAGGGTATCGGCAGATTCAGGGTAAAAGAGTTTATAAAGGGAAAACCTTACCTGCAGGCCAGTGTTGAGCATATTAAGGAGATAGGAACAAAAGGCAAGGAAACCGAGGCGCTTATGTCCAATCTGATCAATCTGTTCGCAAGGATTGTCGGGCTTTCTCCGGGCATGCCGCCGGAAATGGGGGCTATAGCAAAATCGATACAAGATCCGGGCATACTGGCCGATATGGTTGCCGCCACCATCAATTCCACGGTCGAGGAAAAGCAAAAAGTTTTAGAACTTGTCGATGTCAGGAAAAGATTAAAAGAGATCACCCGAATGGTTAATTATCAGCTGGAGATTCTAGAGCTGGGAAACAAGATACAATCCCAGGTTAAGGGTGACATGGATAAAAGGCAAAGGGAATATTATCTTCGCGAGCAGCTAAAAGCAATCAGGGAAGAACTGGGTGAAAAAGATGAAACAACCGTTGAAATTGAAGAATACAAAATAAAAATCAAGGAAAAAAATCTTCCCGAAACAGCTCTTAAAGAGGCTGAACGTGAGGTTAACCGCCTTTCCCGCATGCACCCGTCTTCAGCAGAATATACGGTGGCATCAACTTATCTCGACTGGCTTACGACACTTCCCTGGAATGAAAGCACAAAGGATAATCTTGATATAAAAAAGGTAAGAAAGGTATTGGATGAAGACCATTTTGGGCTTGAGAAAGTAAAAAAACGTGTCATTGAATATATCGCGGTGCGCAAACTTAAACCCGAATCAAAGGGACCGATACTCTGTTTTGCAGGCCCTCCGGGGACAGGTAAAACATCTTTGGGCCGTTCCATCGCACGTTCTTTAGGGCGCAAGTTCGTGCGTATTTCATTGGGCGGGGTAAGGGATGAGGCTGAAATCCGGGGACATCGGCGCACTTATATCGGAGCGCTTCCGGGACGGATTATTCAGGGAATCCGGCGCGCTGAATCAAACAACCCTGTTTTTATGCTGGATGAAATAGATAAGGTGGGCAGCGATTTTCGTGGTGATCCATCAGCCGCCCTGCTTGAAGTTCTTGACCCGGAACAAAATTTTTCTTTTTCAGACAACTATCTGGATGTTCCTTTTGACCTTTCTAAAGTCATTTTCATAACAACGGCAAACCTGCTGGATCCCATACCGCCTGCATTAAAAGACAGGATGGAAGTGCTGCAGCTTTTAGGATATACTGAAGACGAAAAGATAGATATCGCAAACCGGTATCTCATCCCCCGCCAGCTTGACGCTCACGGCCTTAAAAGGTCGCAGTTATCGTTTACTAAAGGAGCGACAAGGCGGATTATTTCCGGCTATACCAGAGAAGCCGGGCTAAGAAATCTGGAAAGGGAAATTGCAAACATCTGTCGTGGTGTTGCAAGCAAGATAGCAGAAGAAATTATTAAATCCGCCGCAATCAAGGTCGATGATGTTTCCAGATATCTTGGGCCTGTTCGATTTGCTTCCGAGCAAAGCGCCAGAGTTTCGACCCCTGGTGTGGCTATGGGGCTTGCATGGACGCAGTTTGGAGGAGAGCTTCTTTTTATTGAAGCCACTGCAATGAAAGGGAAAAAGGGCCTGACCTTAACCGGCCAGCTTGGTGATGTCATGAAAGAATCCGCCACTGCTGCTTTGAGTTTCATCCGGGCAAATGCGTCTTCTCTCGGCATCCGGGAAGATTTTTTTGAAGATACAGATATACACATCCATGTTCCGGCAGGCGCCATACCAAAAGACGGGCCCTCTGCCGGTGTTACAATCCTTACCGCCCTGGTATCGCTTCTGACCAAAAAAACTATCCGTAAAAATCTTGCAATGACCGGTGAGATAACTTTAAGAGGGATGGTGCTTCCTGTCGGCGGAATAAAAGAAAAGGTCCTTGCGGCCCATCGCGCAGGCATTAAAACACTTATTCTGCCGAAGTGGAATGAGAAAGATCTGGAGGATATACCGGCAAAAGTCCGGGAAAAAATCGAGTTTCACTTTGTGGACAAGATGGTAGAAGTCCTGGAAATAGCGCTCGGAAAATAATTTTATGGCCCAAATTCCCAAAAAAAGGCTGGTTTTTCTTGTTTGTCAAATAATAGCTGCTTTTAGTCTGTCGGTATTTTTGGGGAATGGATGTTCAAGGGTAAAACCTGCCCCGTGTCCCGCCGTATATCCCAAGCCTTACAAAATCGGAAAAAACTGGTACCAGCCGTTGCCTTGCGCAAAAGATTTCAGCCAGCATGGAAAAGCGTCCTGGTATGGCAAAAAATTTCATGGCAGAAAAACGTCAAACGGTGAAATCTACGATATGTATGCGATGACGGCCGCCCATAAAACCTTGCCTTTAGGCACTGTTGTGCGGGTACAAAATCTTGATAACAACAGGGAGGTTGAAGTCAGGATTAATGACAGGGGGCCGTTTGTCCGCGGCAGGATAATAGATCTTTCATATACAGCGGCAAAGAAGATCGGAATTGTCGGGCCCGGCACTGCTCCGGTTAAGATCGTCGCTCTGGGCGCAGCCGGGTCTGTGAATACAAATATTGTCAATAACAGCGCCGATATCCCGGCAAATTATTATTATACGGGAAATTTTACCGTTCAGGTCGGCGCGTTTAGGGAATTGAAAAACGCCAAAAAATTGAAACAAAAGCTCGGCCGGATATACAGGGATGCCCATATTACTACCTATTACAGCGGTGATGAAATTTTTTTCCGTGTGCGTGTGGCCAGGACTTCGGATTTAACACAGATTGCCGAATATGAGAAAAATTTGATTCAAAACGGATTTGCGGATGCTTTTGCTGTTGCGGAATAGCCGATGAATGAGAACCTGCCGCAAAAAGTTGTTTTTTTGGACCGTGACGGAGTTATTAACAAGGATTCTCCTGATTACATAAAGAGCTGGGCCGAATTTCATTTTCTTCCCGGCAGATTGGAAGCGATAAAAAAATTGACGTTAAACGGATTTGCCGTAATTATTATTAGCAATCAATCGATTATCAATCGGCAGATGGCGTCACGGCGTCACGTCGAATATATCAATGACAGGATGAAGACAAGCATTGAATCTTGCGGCGGTGAAATAAAAGATATATTTTTTTGTCCTCATACCCCTGATGACAGATGTGATTGCAGGAAACCGAAACCCGGCCTGATATACAAGGCACAAAAAAAATACGGGATAAATCTTGCAGCCTCCTGTATGGTGGGCGACAGTGCAAAAGATATTGAATGCGCGCGCCGCGCCGGTTGCGGGTGTGCTGTTCTGGTCAAGAGCGGCAACGCACTGGAGGCTGAAAAAATTTTGGCAAAAAAAAAGATTTTCCCCGACCACATAGCCCAGGACCTTTGTCGAGCGGCTGACTGGATAATTTCCAATGATGGAAAACGTATCCCCATACCATTGCAAGACTAAGGATTATGTGTCTGTGTCATCTGTGTCAGGCGATATCGGCACGGGAACTTTAAAAAATTTTATCCCTTCTTTTTCCAAAGTTTTTTCTTCTTTTTCCGTGCTTACACCCATTATGTTTCTCGGCTCAGAAACGCCGTAATGGATTTTTAAAGCTTCATCGGCAAAATTGCATCCGACATTGTCAAAGTTTTTTTCCACAAAATTTAATACGTCCCTGCCGATCTCTGCAAGCTCGGCGTTTATATCGGATAGATTTTTCGAGATATGATTTTTTAGGGTCTGAGATGATTTAACGGCAAAAGTGGATGGGATTCTTTCGATAGAAGTAACGCTGCATACAGGGCACGAGATTAGTCCCTCCTTTTTTTGGCTTTCATATGCCTTTCCGTCTTTAAACCAGCCTTCAAACGTGTGTCCATTTTTGCATTGCAAGTCAATCGCTATCATAATAAGATAAATATCATAAACAAAAACATTTTAAAAGAAATTGTTGACGGTTTTAAGTTTTTCAACACAAACTAATTTTAGTAACTATATATGTGGACAGGTTAAAGACTATCCACATATATAATATAGGGGGTATTGTCTATGAAATGGTTTGTTCTTATATGTGTTTGCCTGTGCTTGTTTGTGACGGAAACCAGGGCTGAAACAGCATATGTCGGTGATGTTGTCCGTATAACTCTCAGGAGCGGGCAGGGGATTGATCATAAAATATTAGATATGATTGGGTCAGGGCAACAGGTTGAAATTCTTGACAAAGGCGATCAGTGGACATATGTGCAACTTCCGAATGGAAAACAGGGGTGGGTTCTTAGCCGTTTTCTAACGGGTAAAAAACCAGCCTTTCTTGAGCTGGAAGATTTGAAAAATAAGCACAAATTACTTATGAGCAAGGTAAAGTCCCTTCTCGAAAAAAACACGAAGCTTAAAGAAGAAAACAAAGACCTTAAGTCAAAACTTGATGATAATGAAAAAAAACTTGATGAAATCAGCAACTCCTATGATGATCTAAAAAAAGATTCGGCTGAATTTTTAGAGCTGAAAGCAAACCATAGCGATTTAAGTTCCCGGTTTGCCGAACAGATAAAGAAATCAAAAACAATGGAAGAGATGCTGGTAGAGCTTCAGAAGAATCAAAATATCAAGTGGGTTATTGTCGGCGCAAGCGTGCTGCTGGTGGGGTTTATAATCGGTTTCGGCACTAGACGGCAGCGCAAACGCTCGTCTTTGCTGTAAATATTTTTTTCCGGTTTTACTAAATTTTTTAAAAAAGAGAGTAAGCGTGAAAGTTAAAACAGATTTTCTTATAATAGGCAGCGGCGTTGCAGGCCTGACTTTTGCTCTTAAGGTGGCAAAATTCGGCAGTGTTGCTTTAGTAACCAAGAAAGAGATTATGGATGCCAATACAACCCTTGCGCAAGGTGGTATCGCTTCTGTTTTTAGCGAAGTAGATTCATTTGATCTTCATATCCGGGATACTCTTGCTTCCGGCGATGGTCTTTGCAACCCTGAAGTTGTGGATATGGTTGTTAGAAACGGGCCCGACAGGATCCGTGAATTAATTGATCTTGGTGTTCATTTTAACCTTAAAGAGGGAAGCAGTTCAAAACCCGGCTCGTCGGATTTCGACCTTGGACATGAAGGCGGGCACTCACAAAAACGGATAGTTCATGCCCTTGACATGACGGGAAAAGAGCTCGAAAGTGTTCTGGCAAGGCACGTTAAAGAACATGAAAATATTGAAATATTTGAAAATCATATAGCAATAGACCTTATTACATGCTCAACCCGTATAAAAAGAGGGCTTGTCACGACCAGCCATGACGATTATTGCTGTGGCGCATATATTCTTGACAGAAAAACAAACCATGTAAAAACTTTTTGCGCTCAAATAACGCTTCTCGCGACAGGAGGCGCGGGCAAAGTTTATCTTTATACCAGCAACCCCGACATAGCAACAGGCGACGGGATTGCTATGGGATACAGAGCAGGCGCCACTTTAGCCAACCTTGAATTTGTCCAGTTTCATCCGACCTGCCTGTTTCATCCGGACGCAAAAAATTTTCTGATTTCCGAAGCCGTCAGGGGTGAAGGGGCGGTACTTATTGATGCCTCCGGCAATGCTTTTATGGAAAAATATGATCCCTTAAAAGATTTGGCGTGCCGGGATGTTGTTGCCCGCGCCATTGACACCGAACTTAAAAAGAGTGGAGATGATTCAGTATTTCTTGATATATCTGGCAAAAATTCAGGATTTGTTAAAAAACGCTTTCCCAATCTGTATGAAAAATGTCTCACGTTCGGCATCGATATGACAAAAGAACCTGTCCCTGTCGTTCCCGCAGCCCATTATATGTGCGGCGGTGTCGCAACGGACATGTCCGGCAGAACGGATATTCACAGGTTGTATGCATTGGGAGAGACCGCCTGTACCGGGCTCCACGGAGCAAACAGACTCGCAAGCAATTCCCTGATTGAGGCGCTTGTTTATGCTCATACGGCCGCTCAACAGGCTGTAAAGGATATCGCCGCGTTAAGCTCTGTTTCGAGTCCGGAGCCGCCTTTTTGGGATGAAACCGGAACAAGTGACAGCGATGAAGTTATTATGGTTTCACACAACTGGGATGAAATCAGGCGATTCATGTGGAATTATGTCGGAATCGTCAGATCGAACAGACGGCTTGCCAGAGCAAAACACCGTATCGAAAACATTCAGGACGAGATCAGAAAATACTACTGGGATTTCAAGGTTGCCGCCGACCTTATAGAGCTTCGCAATATAGCTGTTGTAGCGGAACTGATTATCAAATGCGCAAGACACCGGAAGGAAAGCAGGGGGCTCCACTACAATATTGGATATCCTGACAGGGACGATAAAAAATGGCAAAAGGATACGATTGTCAGAAGGGCTCTTGTGGGTTGATACGGTTATTGCCTGATTTTTTTATGCCTTATACCCGACGTATAAAGTGGCGGCGCCTATTGTAAGAGCTTTGTGTCTAATATTTTTAAATCCTGCCGAACGTATGGTTGCGGCAAACGCGTCCGGAGCCGGAAAGCTTGCCACCGATGACGGCAGGTACTCATAGGCCTTTATATTCCTTGAAAAAAACCATCCGATTAAAGGAAGGATCTTTTTTGAATAAAAAAGATAGAACAATAACGGCAGACCTTTCGGGGGTGTGGCCAGCTCAAGAACAAGAAGCTGGCCTTTTGTTTTCAAACAGTTATGAAAGATTTTTAATACGGCCAATCTGTCACAAATATTACGTATTCCAAAGGCAATCGTTATAACGTCAAATGTTTCCGCCTTAAATGGAAGATAAAGAGCATCTCCTGCAACCAGATGGATATTTGCAGTGGTTTTTGCCCTCTTTGTATAGTCTTTTATAACTTTGTTTTTGCATACTGAAAGCATACGCGGGGAAAAATCGATGCCGACAACGGCTGCGTTGCTGCTTTTTTGTCTTATAATTTCAAACGCTACATCACCGGTTCCACAAGCCACGTCAAGCGCCGTTCCATTATCAGGAATTTTTATTTCAGATACCATCGCCCTTCTCCAGTAAACGTCCTGCCTGAAGCTTAGCAGCCGGTTTAACAGATCATACCTTGGCGCTATGGTATCAAACATATCCTTAATAAAAGTAAGTTCCATGTTCTTCATTGACAACCCTGTTTTCTGCATTATGTTAATTAATTGTTTAAAACAATATCATATTGATCGAATTATTGCAATGATCACGAATTTG
>JAUVKB010000245.1 GCA_030596405.1 Deltaproteobacteria bacterium | reverse complement strand
TAGTTTCCCTCCACCTCAAAATAGCGGCAGAATATGTATCGCCCGGAGAGTTCGACCCCCCATAGTTCCACATTATCAATGTTGTAAGTCGGCGGGTACGATACCGGGTAAATAACGACATAATCGTCGATATCCTGATAAAAGAGGTTGATCTGACAGGCAAAACTATCACCGGCGGCTCTTATCCCCACTTCATAGTCGTACCCTTTGGCAGGTTTAAGTTTTCCCATAAGCTGACGCCACTCTGCTTGAGTTCCTTCCGGTATAGCGTTCGCAGGATTTGGCCCGCCATTTACCGGAGCGCCTCCCCCGGGTAAACCATAGTATGAGCGTAAAACTGCACGGCCCGCAAATGAATTCAGATTATAATTACCGTACCATCGATACATGTCCGCCATGGTCGGAGCCTTGAAAAATTTACCGGCAGATGCATAAAAAGTCATGGTGTCCGTGAAATTATAATCAGCGCAGATCCTGGGTGACCAGTTGCTGTCATCAATACTTTCCCTGAATGCTCCGACAGGACCTCCGCCTGAATCAATTCTGTTTTTAAACTCATCATACCGAACACCTGCGGTGATTTTAAGAGCATCGGTAATCTGAAATGCATCCTCAAAAAAGAAACCTAAAAGATCCTGGTTAAAATCGACCTGCTCCCTGGGCTGGTTATAATATTGCCAGTTGGCTTCGGCGTCTCCGTATGTATAATCCATGCCCAGGCTTAAAGTATGGGAGTTGAAAGAATGATGAATCTTCCATTTAACAGAAGGGGCATCAAAATCCGAATCATAATCCTGGGTGTCGCCGGCAGACCATGACGCTTGTCTGGGATTACTGTCTCTCTCCTGTTTTGTATAAGCTAATCCAAGATCAAGCCATTCGGACAAATAGGTCATCTGGGCGCCGTTATTATCCAGAGTATAATCGCTTCCCGACACATAATTACGCGCATCGCTCCATATATTCCACGCAACCCGGTCATCTATCACATAACCTTCCCGCTTATGATAATTAAACGCGGACAGATTTATTTTTCCCAGTTGATCCAGGTCAATACCGGTATTTACATAAAGGTTGGTGCTTTCGAGGTCGTTATTATCGAGATATTCCCCCCTCTTGTGCCATGACCCGCCAACAAACCAGTCTACATTCCCTTTTCTGCCGGAATTTGAAACAGCGGCTTTTCTGTCATAAAATCTGCCGTAAGAGGTTTTGACCCTTGTTGTAAGTTTGTCTGTGCCAGCTTTGGTTATTATGTTTATTGTTCCTGCAATCGTGTTCCCGTATTCCGCAGAGCCCGCTCCCTTTGTCACCTCAATCCGCTCTATTGCTTCAACCGGAATAGTCTCCCATTCAAAGGAACGGGCATAGTACTTGCCCATCTGGCCTGCGGGCATTCCGTTTATGAGAATACGCATGTCCTGATCTTCCAGCCCCCTTAAAAAAACCTTTTTGCCATAGGATGAATTCTGTATAAAGACAGACTGGGATTCCCTTAAAAGATCCGAAATGTCCATGGTCTGCCCGGATTGAACTATGTCATCGGGTCTGATAACGTTGGTTGTAAACTGCTCGCCCCATGATTCTTCGAGCCCCTTTCCTGTTACCGTAATGGGAGATAATTTTTTAATATCCGGTTTTAATTCTTCCCTGTTTTCTTCTTTTGCATGACCTGCATATGCAAAAAACAGCCAGACCATACAGATGGTTATAATTGATAACATTCTTTTTTTAATACTGCTTTGTTGCTTCATTTTTTTCCCCTATATTTTTTTCAACTTCCTCATTTCTTATTCTCCCTCGGAGTATAATATTAACCTGCTTTTGTTATACTTTTGACAACTTTGCGGGTTGCAACGGTTTCAAAAGTCTCTTAAAATATTATCAGTTTCTCCAAAAAAAAAAAGCCAGAAAGATTAACAGGCATTTTGCCCTGTAAAACCTTCCTGGCTTTATTGAATTAATATTTTATTATCGATTTTTATATTTTGTGCGCGCAGCTTCTTGCTGCAACTGGATTATTTATAACCGACTACAGATAAGTTGTCAAACAAAATTCATCAATAAATTCTCCGAGAAACCTGAGTAGTCCTTGCAAAACAGTAATTCTTGAACAAAAAAATTAAAGGTAAAAGATCGCCCTCGGCATGGTGTCCATGAAAATGAATCTGAGTTGACAAAGAAACGCTTTGTTATTATAAAAATAGCAGAAGCATCCTTCAGCCGAGGGGATTTTACCCGGAAAGGCAACCTGATAACCCTGGCCAGGGACAGCTGCCTTCCCACTTACTTTGCCTTTTCAGTTGCTTTCGTGTTTTTTGGTATTTTCTCAATAAATCATTTTTGCTGGTGTTTTTTCTGAATCCGCTTTCCCCCCTACAAAAACGGCCGAAATTGCTATGATTAAAAATGTGGCAAAAAAAATATAAAAAAAAGAACTGATAAATTTTTCCTTTATTTTTTTTGCATCAATGCTGATATATCACGCTGCAGTGGTCCTTTTTGCAGATTGAGAACCCCCTAATCGCCCCATGGCTGGGAAGGACCACAGAGCAAAAAGGGGGAGGGGGATAATTGTTTATCCTATATTGGATTTTTAAATATTAAAATTTCAGTAACTATTCAGCGAAACAACCGGGCTTCCGGCCTCTATTTTAAAAATAACATTTTGTTACTTAGAAGCCACCTAAAAAAAATGATTACGTACACGCTTCAGGCGTGATCTGATTAAAGCAATTGAAATTGTTTGAACGCATTAGAAGACGTTAAGAAAGAACCATTAGGACTGAATTTATTTGTATTATTTTAC
>JAUVKB010000229.1 GCA_030596405.1 Deltaproteobacteria bacterium | reverse complement strand
GGGATCACATATTGATAGAACAAGGAAGCGGTGAGTATCGCTGGATCGATTTTGACTTCAATTATCGCCAGAGAGAAAATATATATGGATATGATCTTTTTGGTCTGGGCAATATATTAGTTTTTCTGGTGGGCATGGGAGATGTGCTTACAAGAGACCTCAAAAAAAAGGATCATCCCGCCCTGAAAACGCTGACGCAAGATGATAATAACATTGTTTTTAATAACCGGGTCGTTAATCTGAAAAAAATATACCCTTATATTCCTGAATCACTCAACCGTGTGCTCATGCATTTTTCACAAGGCGCTAACTGGTTTTATGAGAACACAACACAGCTTTTAGATGACTTGGGAGAATACATAAATAGTCGTAAAGGTTCCGTAAACTAACTCGTGTCCGAACGAAAACTGTCTTTTCGGAGTTTTGCAGGCTCGCTTACCTGTACAATCTCTGCGCCTGCCTGTACGTAACCCGCACGCAGGCAGGTCAGATAAAAAATTTAATCCTCAAAACAGCAATGTATTCCTGCGGTTAAATTTTTGATCTTCCTTGACCTTGACGAAAAATCCTGGTTTTTGGTAACTTCTCAATAAGCTCAATAAGTTCGGGCAAACGATGCAATGCCTCAAACCTATGGATTCCCGCTTTCGCGGGAATCCAGTGACCCATGCCCGAACTTATTGAGAAGTTACGGTTTTTGTTCAGATACTAACTCGCATTTTTTACAGGCAGTCTGCTGCCGTGGAGGCAGGTAAGAAATGCGGGCTAAAAAAAAGGGGGTGGAAAAGCATGGCCGATGATAAAAAAATTTTTAACAAAAATATCCTGATTGCCGTGGATGAGTCAGACAACGCCGCCAGGGCGGTTTCCTATGTGGCCCAGTTTCTTGGGGGCCTGGAGGGATTTAAGGTTACCGTCCTGCATGTGGTGGCGGAACCTGAAGAAGATTATTTTCCAACAAATGCCGAAAAGGATAAATGGTTCAGTCAATACATACAAAAAACCGATGCCATGCTGGAGGATTACCGGCAAACGTTGATCCATGCCGGCTTTGATCCGGAGGATGTATCTGTTCGTTCAACTATCCGCTACTGTCCCTCCATGGCGGAATGCATCCTGGCGGAAAGGGATGAGACTGAATATGATACCATAGTAGTGGGAAGACAGGGACTTTCACGCAGTGAAGAATTCCTGTTTGGCAGTGTCTCCAGTAAAATTGTAAACCATGCGCGAAACTGCACTGTCTGGGTAGTGGAATAGCAGCCTCCTAAGGGTTTACTGGATAATCCAGGTTGCTAACCCGACAGCCCGGTTCAAGATCTTGCTCGTTACGCTGCCCATAAAAAATTCTTTCACGCCCGAGAGCCCGCGGCGGCCCAGTACAATATTCCCGTAATTGTTGTCTCGCGCTTCCTTTAAGATATCGTCCGCCGGGCTCCGGCTGCCTTCAACAATCTTTGTGTTAATCCGATCCTCCGGCAGACCTGCGTTAAGGAGCATTTCCCTGGCCTTTTCCATGTATGGGGCAAGCTGCTGCCCCTCCTTTTTCTTCCAGAGTTTTTCAAGATCAGGGGCCGCTTCCAAGGCCTCCAGGGGAACAAAACGTCTCAGGTGTCTCATGGTGTGAAAGAGGGTTACCCGGCATTCGGTTCCGGAAAGCATAAATCCCGCGTGATCCACTGCCCTGAGAGCATTTTCAGAACTGTCTACACAGACAAGTACCTTTGTTTCAGGGGGCGGTCCGTCTATGATCCACACCGGGCTGGTCCGGCAGTATTCCACGAGCTTGCTGGAAATTTCGCCCATGAAAAAATCTTCAAATTTCGTCCGGCCCCGGCGTGTTATCAAAACCGCGTCCGCCTGTTTGTTTTGAGAAAAACGACAGATATCCCGCGCTATGCCCTTCTCTTTTTTCCGAAAAACCGTCTGTATTCGCTCTTCCTCGAAACCTTTTTTGACAAGCATTGTTCTGGCTTCCGCTAACATCCGCTCTGCCATAATCGTATGCTTTTTTTCAACGGCCGCCAGCCTGGCCCAGTTTTGTTTATCGATTGAATGGTCATCAGCAAGAATGGAAGGCAGGGAGGGCAATACATAGAGGAGGATTATCTTAAGATTATGCCTGGGGCCATATATGAAACCAAGATAATCCAGTGATTTCAAAGCATTCTTGGAACCATCATATGGTATGATAATCAATTTGGGCACATTCTCCATAAAATTTTTCCTCCGGTCGGAATTGTTTGGCAAATGCATTCACGGCGCCCCGGCTTATGGGCAGGGCCGGTTGCTTAAGCTGAAATTCCCGAAAAGAATGGATATAACCTGCTGATGTTAAGAGAGATTTTTAAAATCGAGCAGCATGAGAGACGTTGTTTGCAAATTATACTTTACCCTTGCTTCTTCTCAGCATTTGAGCAATTCCTGATGCTTACACGCCTAATTGTCTTGCTGTTTCAGTCAGAGAAACTCCATGTTCATTAACTAATTTAACGGCTGGCTTTTTTCTCATACGGGGGAAAGGTTTCCGTCGGCTTCCTGACCGAAGTAGGGACACGCAAGGGCGGGACAATCCTTTAATTATTTAATAACTCAGTTTATTAAGCATAAAAATAAAAAGGGACAGGACTCGCTTCTCTCCAACAGCTTCTCCTCGGAAAAGTACCAGGCAACTAAAAATTGATCGCATGGTGTAGAACTCCAGAAACTCCAGGAGCATCAAGTCGTACAGTTCTTGGCATCACAAGCTTTTAATTTCAATTTGTTATAATGTCAACTAAATTATTGAAGAGCGTCCCGCTCCCCCTACTGCGCTGCCCACGCTTTGCTGGTTTTGCCCTCGGACTTCACTACTGACCTGCCGGCTAAGCTTTGGTCAGGTGGGACTTTCACTTACTGTGATCACCTACTGGATAACAATAACCGATTTCATCTATATCTATATAGAATCCCAAGGCCTCGGATTTACCTTGGCACAAGGATGCCCTTTTGTTAGCCGAATGATTGTAATCTCCTTAATGCAAACTCATGGCCCCTTCTTGTGCCCATTAACACACTATTGATGCATCTGAATTCAGGAACGTTATATCTGTACGTTTCTCCTG
>JAUVKB010000211.1 GCA_030596405.1 Deltaproteobacteria bacterium | reverse complement strand
GGCCCTGGGGATACATGGATGTCTGCCCCACAGCCATGGCTCCCAGGGGTGTTATGCGTATCATCGCAGCACATTGACCAGGCATTACAAGGAACCGGTAATGGCGGCCACAAGTTCATTTACCGAAGGCGCTTCGGTATTCGGAGGTCAATCGAACCTGCTCCAGGCAATAGATAATATTTTTACTATTTATGAGCCGGATATTATAGCCGTCCACACTACCTGCCTGTCTGAAACCATAGGGGATGATCTCCCCCAGATACTGGGAAAAGCAAGGGTAACCGGCAAAATTCCGGAAGGTAAATTTGTTATTCATGCCAATACTCCGGCTTATGTGGGTACACATGTAATGGGATTTGCAAACATGACCAAGGCTATGGTTGACTATTTTGCAGAATCAAACGGGCATAAAACAGAACAGATAAATATAATTCCGGGCTGGGTGGAACCTTCGGATATGCATGAAATCAAAAGGATTGCCGCAGAACTGGAGATTCCGATAGTCATGTTCCCGGATACGGAAAATGTGCTCAACGGCCCCCAGACCGGTAAGTTTGAAATGTTTCCCAAAGGCGGAGTTACAATTGATGAATTAATAAGCACAGGCAGCAGCCAGGGCACTATCGCGCTGGGCGATCTGGCATCCGGCTCTGCGGCCAAAGCCCTTGACACAAAGTGCAAGGTTCCCTGTGAAATACTTGACCTGCCGATCGGAATTAAGGCAACTGACCGGTTCGTTGATACTTTAAGAAAAATGGCCGGTGTCAATGTGCCGGATACCATCACAACTGAAAGGGGACAACTTATAGATATCATAACCGATATGCAGGCCTATCTTTACCATAAAAAGGTGGCGCTGGTGGGCGACCCGGATCAGTTGATATCGCTGACCGAGTTTCTGGTATCTATAGATATGATGCCGATTCATATCCTTACCGGAACAAGGGACAAGAATTTTGAAAAACGGATAAAAAAAATAACAGCGGATGTTCCATACAAAGTAAATATTGCAAGCGGCAAGGATATGATGCTTTTCCATCAGTGGGTCAAAAACGATCCGGTTGATCTCCTTATGGGCAATACTTATGTCAAGTATATAGCCAGAGATGAAGATATTCCATTTATCAGGTTCGGGTTTCCCATTCTTGACAGGATAGGCCACAGTTATTTTCCCACAGTATGTTATCGAGGCGGGATGCGGATCCTTGAAAAGATATTAGAGGCGTTGATGGATCGCATAGACAGGGATTCAACGGAAATTGCATTCGATCTTGTAATGTAAATTTAAGAGGCAGACCATGAGAAGCATACAGATATTAAAAGAAAGAAAAAGGCAGATATATCACAAGGGCGAAGAAGCCTTTAAGATAGAGTGTGAAAAAAAGAGCCTGGCCGGTTCCGTGAGCCAGAGGGCCTGCGTTTTTTGCGGCTCGCGCGTGGTGCTCTATCCTATAGCAGATGCTTTGCATCTGATTCACGGGCCGATCGGGTGCGCGTCATACACGTGGGATATCAGGGGGGCGCTCTCATCAGGCCCTCAGCTCCACCGTATGAGTTTTTCCACTGATCTTCAGGAAAGAGATATTATCTTCGGCGGTGAAAAAAAATTATACCAGGCGCTTGTCAAGCTCATAGATATGTATCATCCGAATGCCGCATTTGTTTATGCAACCTGTATTATCGGTATTATAGGAGATGATATTGATTCTGTGTGCAAGCGTGTGACGGAAGAAAAAGGTATCCCTGTGCTGCCGGTTCATTCCGAGGGGTTTAAAGGAACAAAAAAGGACGGATACAAGGCTGCCTGCCAGGCCCTGGCACAACTGGTCGGCACAGGGGCAATTGAAAACAGAGGCAAATACAGCCTTAACATAATGGGAGAATTTAATATTGCCGGCGAAGCCTGGACCATAAAAAAATATTACGAAAAAATGGGGCTTGAAGTGGCTGCGATTTTTACAGGAGACGGACGCGTTGACAAGATCAAAAGATCTCATGGAGTAAAGCTGAATGTAGTGCAATGTTCAGGGTCTATGCTGCACCTGGCTAAGATTATGGAAGAAAAATACAATATTCCTTATATAAGAGTATCATATTTCGGGATAGAGGATATGTCAAAAGCCCTTTATGATGTTGCGGATTTTTTTAAGGATAACCTGGAAATCATGAAAAAAACCAGGGAACTGGTGAAAGAAGAAATCAAGGCGATCTCTCCTGAAATAAAAAAGTATAAAAAAAATTTTTCCGGCAAACGGGCCGCCATATACGTGGGAGGCGCGTTTAAGGCATTTTCCATGATAAAGGCATTAAGAACCCTTGGGATGGAAGTTGTTCTTGCCGGATCTCAAACAGGAAATGAGGATGACTATAAGCTTTTAAGGGATATGTGCGAGGATGGAACAGTGATAGTTGACGACGCCAACCCGTTAGAGCTTTCCAAATACTGCCTTGAAAAAAAAGTGGATCTTTTTGTGGGCGGCGTAAAGGAAAGACCCATGGCCTATAAATTAGGGATAGGATTTTGTGATCATAACCATGAAAGAAAGATCTCCCTTGCAGGCTACAGCGGTATGATAAATTTTGCAAAAGAGGTTTATTCTTCAGTAACCAGCCCGGTCTGGCAGTTTGCGCCCAGAAGAAAAGGGGGAAAGGGGGGATATAAAATATGAAAGCCATGACAAAAGAAGAATATACGCCGACAAAAAACGCGTGCAAGCTTTGCAGTCCTCTGGGAGCATCCTTTGTTTTTAAAGGCGTGGCAAACTGTGTTCCCCTGCTTCACGGTTCACAGGGGTGCTCGACCTATATACGCAGATATTTGATAAGCCATTTTAATGAGCCGATAGATATAGCATCTTCAAATTTTACAGAAGAGACAGCTATATTCGGAGGCGGCGCAAATTTAAAGCTGGCAATCGGAAACATTATCAAGCAGTACAAACCCGAACTTATCGGGATTGCAAGCACATGTCTAAGTGAAACCATCGGAGATGATGTGGACCTGATGCTCAGGGATTATAAAAAAAACAACACGGAAAAAAAACAACCCAAAATAGTTTCCGTTTCAACTCCGAGTTATTCGGGAACACACATCGACGGCTTTCACGCTACTGTAAGGTCACTTGTTGATTCACTATCTGTAAAAGGGAATAAAAAAGCAAAACATATAAATATATTCCCGGGCATGTTATCGCCGGCCGACTTTAGATATTTAAAAGAGATATTTGACGATTTTAAGACAGATTATGTAATGCTGCCGGATTACTCTGATACATTTGACGGGCCATTATGGACGGAATACCAGAAGATACCTGAAGGCGGCACAGCGATCAAAGATATAGCTTCCATGGGAAATGCGCCTGCAAGCATAGAATTCGGAAGAGTTCTTGCCGAAGAAGAGAGCGCCGGAAAATTATTAAAAGAGCGTTTTAAAATCCCCTGTTTCAGCCTGGGTATTCCAATCGGCATTAATGAAACCGATCTGTTTTTTAATGC
>JAUVKB010000052.1 GCA_030596405.1 Deltaproteobacteria bacterium | reverse complement strand
TTTGACAATGCCATCATTGTAGCACAAACTACACAGAACACTATTTTTTTCAAAAAAATTAAAGACAGGGCAATACGCAAATACCCTCACTACAAAATTTTTGATACAATATGTGATTCCACAGTTAAACGACAGGCCGAGGTAAATAGTCTCGCAGAGGTAACAGACGCTATAGTCGTAGTGGGCGGGCATAACAGCGGAAACACTCAGCGTCTTTTCGAAATTGCCAGGCAGACAGGGAAACCGGTTTATCATATTGAAACGGAAACGGAACTTAATGACAATGTTCTTGCTTCAGCACAATGCATAGGGCTAACTGCAGGAGCTTCTACGCCAAACTGGATAATAAAAAAAGTTTATCGAGCGATCAAGGCATTGCCTTTGAAAAAAAAAGAAGGGTGGCGCAAAACAGTTTTTACGGCACAACGCTTTCTTCTCCTTACAAACATCTATGTATCTATCGGCGCAGGATGCCTGTGCTATGCATGCACTAAACTTTTGGGAATTAACGATCACTTGCAAAATGTTCTTATAGCCGTTTTTTATGTGCAATCAATGCATATCTTAAACAACCTTACCGGTGTAAAAGCAGACCGCTTTAATGATCCTGACAGGGCACATTTTTATAATAAGCATAAGATTTTTCTGATACTTCTCGCTTTAATTTCCGGCGGCATAGGCATTATAACAGCATCTGCCATGGGATGGGCCCCTTTTTTGATCCTTTTTCTCATGAGCATAATGGGACTTTTGTACAACATAAAACTGGTGCCACAAAAAACAAAGGGCTACAAATACAGGAGAATAAGGGATATACCGGGTTCAAAGACAGTTCTTATAACGCTGGCATGGGGAATTGTGACTTCGATATTTCCAGCCCTGTCCGAATCAGGAGAAGCCGGTTTTAACACTGCACTGGTTTTTACGTGGTCTGTATGCATGGTATTTGTAAGAACAGCCTTTTTCGATATTCTTGATATGCAGGGAGACCGGATCGTGGGCAAGGAGACTATTCCAATCCTTTTGGGCGAACAACAGACCCTGACTCTTTTGAAGTCTATTTTACTCTTTGTCTTTATTTTATTGTTCTTATCAAGCGTGTTTCATTTTGTTGCAAACCTTGGATACGCACTTGCAATATGCCCGATTATTATCTTGTCCGTGATAGTGGCTCATGAAAAAGGCTATATGCTTCCGGGTATCGGACTCGAATTTTTAATTGAGACACAATTTGTCCTGACCGGTATTATTACGCTCTTATGGTCTGTTTTAGCCAAAGTACGTTGAACTCTTTGAACAGCATATCCCCAAACAAGACTGATTACGCAGGAATATACATCCACCTTCCTTTTTGTGTTCATAAGTGCCCCTATTGTGATTTTTATTCGGCAACCGATCTGTCGCTTAAACAGCCCTTTATCAGGGCGCTTATGAAAGAGATGGCAATGTCATGCGATATCCCTTTTCCCTTTGATACAATATATATCGGGGGCGGCACCCCGTCTGTCTTTAGCGCAAGACATATCGGGCAACTCATTGAAACAGCTTACAGTCTCTTTAAAATCCTCCCCGATGCTGAAATAACTATAGAGGTTAACCCGGGCACAGTGGATCTTGACCGTTTAAAAGAATATAAACACACAGGCGTAAATCGTATAAATATCGGGGTGCAATCGTTTCAAGATAAAAATCTTAATTTTCTTGGACGGATTCATTCAGCCAGGGACGCAATTTTTGCCGTTGAATGGGCCAGAAACGCCGGGTTTGATAATATCGGGCTTGATCTGATATACGGTATCCCGAACCAGACAAAAAAGTCCTGGCTTATGGACTTAAAAAAAACCGTTGAACTTGCACCTGAGCATCTCTCCTGTTACACGCTTACCTATGAATCGGGAACCGCCATGAATAATGACAGACAAAAAGGGCTGTTTTGTCCGCTGCCCGAACATCTGGTTGCCGATCTTTTTGAGCTTACAATTGAATCTTTAATCGATTATGGTTATATGCAATACGAGATATCAAATTTTGCAAGATCAGATTCGTCAAAACCAGGCTTATCAAAACCGGAACTAAATAAATCCAGGCATAACCGGAAGTATTGGTCGTTTGCCCCATACATAGGGTTTGGGCCTTCTTCCCATTCATTTATTGAACCTTACCGCTATTGGAACTGCTCTGATGTTCAAAAATATATCCGCGACATCGATGCAGGAAGACTTCCCATAGAAAAAAAAGAGCTTTTAAACAGGGAACAACAGATAATAGAGGCGATTTACCTGGGGCTGAGACAAACAGACGGAATACAGATCGATATTTTTGACGAAAAATTTGGTGTAAATTTTAAGAAAATATTTAAGAAAATTATTATGGATCTTGAAAAAAACGGGCTGCTAAGACTTGATCAAAACCTGTGCGCACTTTCAAGAAAGGGAATGTTGTTTCACGACGCCATTGTTGAAATGCTCATATGCCGTAAGATATAATGTAAAATGGGAGGGTATATGCAAAAAGCTTTACAGAAATAACTATCACTTTCAACATAGACGTGCCTAATAATAATTGTTGTGAAGAATTTACCTGCACTGGTAATGTGGACAATTGTAATAATATGCCATTGACTTGGACTAATGCCTGTGGTAGGAGTGGCACCAGTTTTTTTGTCAGAAGTGGTTGGAAATGTTTGTCCGGTGACTTTGATCAGAATGTTGGTCCAAACGAATCTTCTAAGTAAAGAAGAGAGAAATGTAAGGAAAAAATTCGTTGTGACAACAAAAAATGACAACAGAAAATTGACTATATCCGGAACTCCCAATTAGTTAAAAGGATAATATTATGGCAAAAGATATTTTGGAAATTGATGAGGGAAGTTTTGTTTCAGAAGTGCTGGAGGATGAAAAACCGGTATTGGTAGATTTTTGGGCTCCCTGGTGTGGTCCCTGCAGGGCAATAGGTCCTATGCTTGAAGAGCTGGAGACTGTTTTTGGCGACAAAATTAAATTTACAAAGTGCAATGTTGACAATAATCCTGTTACACCGGGCAAATACGGTATAAAAGCGATTCCCACACTTATATTTTTTAAAAAGGGAAAAGTAGTGGAACAGATTACAGGTGTCGTGGCAAAAACAAAACTTGAGGAAACAATACATAAAGTGCTTCAGGAAATATGATAATGAAAAAAGGCGATTATGATCTTGTCATAATAGGCGGCGGCCCAGCTGGTCTAACCGCTGGCCTTTATGCAGCACGCGCCAGGCTAAACGTGATTATGATTGAAAAGGTTGTGCCGGGCGGACAAGTTCTTGTAACCGACCTTGTTGAAAATTATCCTGGCTTTCCGGAAGGGATCGGCGGCGCTGAGCTTGTTCAGAAGATAACCGAACAGGTAAAAAAGTTTGAACTTAATATCGAAAATAATGAGGTAGTTTCTGTCGATTTATCAGAACAGGTAAAAAAGATTCAACTTGGAGACAGAATTATTACTACAGATACAATTATTATTGCAACAGGCGCTTCTCCGACGAAATTGAACATACCCGGCGAAGACAATTTTTATGGAAAAGGCGTATCTTTTTGTGCAACCTGTGACGGGCCATTCTTTAAAGACCGTATTCTTGCAGCAATAGGCGGAGGTGATACAGCTGTCCAGGAGAGTATTTTTTTAACCAGATTTGCAAAAAAGGTTTATATTATTCATAGACGGGACCAGCTCAGGGCAAACAAAACTTTACAGGAACGAGCTTTTGCCAACGAAAAAATAGAGTTTGTATGGGATTCAGTTGTAACAAGCATTGAAGGGTCCTCAGATGTTGAAAAAATTTCTATAAAAAATATTAAAACTGGTGAAACAAAACAATTGGGAGTGGACGGTTGTTTTGTCTGGGTGGGTATTCAGCCGAACACCGATTTTTTAAAGGACACTGTAGCTTTGGATGAATTAGGATTTGTAATTGTGGATAAAAACATGCAAACCTCGGTATCTGGTGTATATGCTGCAGGAGATGCAAGGGACACCCCGTTGCGCCAAATCACAACTGCGGTTGGCGATGCTGCTATAGCGGTATCTTCAGCAGAACATTATATAAGTAAAATATAAAAAATGAGACGCACTTTATATTTATGTATTGTCCTTTTATTTTTCTGTTTGGGTTGCAGCTCGGTTATTGATAAAAGAGTGGAAAAGACCGCTCAAGAGCTAATTAATGATGGGATAAAACAGTATCAAAAGAGAAATTATATAAGTTCGATTGAATCTTTTGAAACATTGAAAGACTGGTATCCTTTCAGTAAATATGCAATTCTTGCAGAACTTAAAATTGCCGATGCCAACTATAAATTGAAACACTATGACGAGGCTGTTGCCGCATATGAATCTTTTGAAAATCTTCACCCCAACAATGAGGCAATACCTTACGTCGTTTACCAGATCGGACTTTGTTTTTTTGATCAGATGGATTCCGTTGACAGGGATCAGATATCAACCCAGAAAGCGCTTTTTACATTTAGAAGGTTCATAAAACAGTTTCCTGAAAATGAAAATTCAACAAGAGCGAAGAAACATATAAAAAAATGTCTGAAGAGTTTGGCAGGCCATGAATTTTATGTGGGGCAGTACTATTATAAAACTAAACATTATAAAGCCGCCTTATACCGTTTTAAATCGATTCTTCTTAATTATCCTGATCTTGGTGTTCACCGGAAGGCTTTGCATTATATCGCTTTATGCGAAGTGTCAATGACAAAAAATAAAGAGAAAAAATGATAGCTGTCAGCGCCTGTCTTCTTGGTTATATGTGCAGGTATGATGGGAAAAATAAAAAAAATAGATGTCTTTTAGAGGTGTTGGAATCGGATGAAATTATGCCGATTTGTCCGGAACAGTTAGGGGGTTTGCCAACCCCAAGATATCCGTCTAATCTTTTGGGCGGTGACGGTTTTGATGTGTTGGATGGAAAGGCAAAAGTAGTATCTATTTATGGAATTGATAATACAAAAGCTTTTCTTAAAGGTGCCCACGCAGCTTTATATAAGATAAGAAAAAATAATATAACTTTATGCTATTTAAAAGGAAAAAGCCCTTCCTGTGGAGCAGGTACATGTGCGCGGTTGTGTGCAGGGACAGATAAAAGAGCTGAAACAAATTTTATTGCCGGTCGTATTACCGGAGTTACGGCGGCGCTTTTAATGCGGGAAAAAATAAAGGTGAAATCGATCGGATAAAAAAACGGGCAAAAAACACTTTGCGCAGGCAAATATTTTAGTGTATTGCCTGTTGGCACAGTAATTGTTTTAAAGTATATTGGCTCGGGGAAAAGCGTTTCATTTATATTGCGTACTTGAGATCATTTTTCAGGTATTATAATTTTAAGTTATTTTGGAGAGATAACCATGTCTAGAATGTGTGAAATATGCGGAAAAAAACCTCTTACAGGAAACAATGTGAGCCATGCCCACAATTTGACAAAACGTCGTTTTCGTCCTAACCTTCAGCATGTTCGGGCATTAAACAACGGAAGGGTTAAAAAGATGGTTGTCTGCACCAAGTGTATTAAATCAGGTTTTGTTGTAAAAGCAGCATAAGGCCGGCTTCTAATCCTTTAACCGTTTTGCTTCAAAAATACGTTTTACCTTTTTAATATCCGACAAAACTTTTTTTAAATGCTTTGTGTCCGTTACAGATATGGTAAGCAAACAGTTGACGAGACTGTTTGCTTGAATTTTTGAACTAACGGAAAGAATGTTTGCTCTGTTTTTACTTATATTAGATGCAATATCAGCAAGCAAACCGACCCTGTCGTAAGAGGTAATACATATTTTTACAGGATATGTTTCTGAAAAAACCTCCTTATTCCATTCCACATCAATCTGTCTTTCCGGGTTCATTTTTAAGGCATTTACACAACTGGTACGGTGGACGGTAACGCCATAACCTTGCGTGATATAACCTGTTATAGGATCTCCGGGGACAGGCTGGCAGCACTTGCCAAACTTAATAAGGATATCATCGACCCCTTTTACAATTACCCCCGTCTTCGGTTTCTTCTTTCGGACTCTACCAACAATTTTGTTTATTAAAGATTTTTGCTTGTCTATAGAATCGGGTTTTGAAATAAATTTTCTTACTACCTGTAAGGGAGTAATCTTGCCGTAACCGACGTTTGCAATCAGGTCATCAATACTCTTAAAACCGAAATGTTCCACCACCTTTGCCATGGTTTCCGATTTTATAATAGCATTAAAATTAAGGTCGTTCTTGCGAAAAGTCTTTTCACACATCTCCCTTCCAAGGGTAATGCTCCGCTCCGTTTCCTGAGTCTTGATCCATTGCCTTATCCTGGAACGGGCTTTAACCGTTTTGACAAAATTAAGCCAGTCTTTACTGGGATGATGATTTTTTGTTGTTAGGATTTTAAGCCTGTCACCTGTTTTTAATTCATAATTTAAAGGGACTATGCGCTCGTTCACTTTTGCTCCGCTACACTGGTTTCCCACTTCAGTATGGATTAGATAGGCAAAATCGACCGGTGTGGCGCCTTTTGGAAGATTTTTTATTTCACCGCGCGGTGTAAAAACATAAACTTCATCAGGAAAAAGATCGATGCGGACGTTTTCAAGAAATTCATCAGGATTCATGAAGTTTTCCTGATTCTCAACAACATTCTGAATCCATGCAAATGTTTTGCTTATGTTTTCATCTATGCTCTTACCCTCTTTGTAGCTCCAGTGAGCAGCAATGCCTGCTTTGGCAACTTTATCCATTTCCCGTGTCCTGATTTGCAACTCGATCCGTTCACCCGAAGGCCCGATAACCGACGTGTGTAACGCCTGGTACATGTTCGGCTTTGGAAAACCTATATAATCTTTAAATTTTTTATCAATCGGTTTCCACAGGGAATGAATTATGCCCAATGCCTCATAACACTGGGGCACTGTGTCGAGTATAATCCTGAAAGCAATAATATCGTAAACATCTTTAAACTCCAAATTCTGGGTGGTCATCTTTTTATATATACTGTAAAAAGACTTGTATCTTCCGAGCACCTCGCATTTTAAATTGTTTTCTCCCATCGTTTTTTTGATCTGTTTTTTTACCAGTTCAACATATTCTTCACGTTTTTCTTTATCCCCGCTGACAAGATCTTTTATGTTAGAGTGTTCTTCAGGATAAAGATACATAAACGCGGTATCTTCAAGTTCTTTTTTTATCCAATAAATACCGAGTCGAGCGGCAATCGGCGCATATATGTCAAGAGTTTCCTGAGATATTTCTTTCTTTCTTTGTTCCGTCTTGTGAAACTGCAGAGTCCTCATGTTATGAAGCCGGTCGGTAAGCTTGATTAAGACAACCCGTATATCATCTGCCATGGCAAGAAACATTCTTCTGATGCTTTCTGCCTGACGAGCCTGTGAACTGTTAAAGGTTAAAGAGCTTAATTTAGTCACCCCGGAGACAATATGTAAAACTTCCGGTCCGAAAATTTCTTTTACCTCTTCCGGGGTTGAATGGGTATCTTCTATAACGTCATGCAAAAGACCCGCTGCAATACTAACCACATCAAGTTTCATGTTTTCCGCCAAAATATTGGCGACTTCAAGCGGATGAGAAAGGTAAGGCTCGCCTGACAAGCGAACCTGCCCGTCATGAACCCTTGCTGAATAAATATAAGCCCGATCGATGAGATCTATATCAGCATCCGGATTATATTCGGTGATTTTATCAATTATGTCATTAATACGGATCATTTACTCTTAACCGCTGGTCTTTCCGGTAAAACAAAATAAAAAAATGCGGGATTATCAATAAGCTTTCGCAAAAACAACCCTCTTATCGCTCGGCTTGGAACAGCAGACACACGCTCCCCTTTCAGCTTCACCGTCAAACGGAATGCATCGTATAGTAACTTTAAGATCATCTTTAATTTTAGACTCACACTCATTTGATCCGCACCAGTGAGACAGTGCAAAGCCACCGTGAATTTCGGGTTTTTCTATACTTGCGGGCGTAAAAAAATCATAGAATTCCTTGTTTTCATCTATTATTACCGTATGTTCTTTTAAAAATAAAAAAGCGCGCTTAAAAAGGGTTTCTTGAATGTTATCCAGGACGTTTGTTATTTTTCCAACAAAAACATCCCTTGTCATAGATTCTTTATCTTTATGCTTTTTGTCTCTTCTTCCAACATATACCGAATCTTTTGCAATATCTCTTGGACCGATTTCAACTCGAACAGGTATCCCTTTTTTGATCCAGTCCCATCCCCTGGCGCCGCCAATCTCTCTGGCATCGATCTCAACACCGATTCTTTTATGATGGTAAAATATATTTTTTAATTCATTTGCCAGGTTTTCAACAAACTCCATAACCTTTAATTTTTCATCGGGCGTTCTATAAATAGGTATTAAAACCACATGAGAAGAAGCTATTCTCGGCGGCAGTATAATGCCGTCATCATCTCCGTGGGTCATAATGAGCCCTCCGATAAGTCTTGTGGATACGCCCCATGAACTCGTCCAGTCATATTCCTCTGCTTCTTTATCGGATTGAAACTTGATTTCAGACGCCCTTGCAAAGTTTTGTCCCAAAAAATGTGACGTGCCGGCCTGCAGAGATTTTCTGTCCTGCATTAAAGCCTCTATACACAAGGTCTCAACAGCTCCGGGAAATCTTTCCGCTTCTGTTTTTGAGCCCCGGATAACCGGTATGGCCAGATATTTTTCGACAAGTTCGGCATAAATATCCAGCATCATTTGAGACCGCTTAACAGCCTCTTCTTTTGTAGCGTGAGCTGTATGCCCTTCCTGCCACAAAAATTCACTGGTTCTTAAAAATATTCGGGTCCGCATCTCCCACCTGACCACATTGGCCCACTGGTTTATAAGCAGAGGAAGATCACGGTAACTGTCCACCCACTTTGAAAACGAATCTCCAATTATCGTTTCCGAAGTCGGGCGCACAATCAGGGGCTCTTGCAGTTCTCCTGCCGGGACAAGAGAGCCGTTATTGTCTTTTTCAAGCTTGTGGTGCGTGACGACAGCGCATTCCTTTGCAAAACCTTCCACATGTTCAGCTTCTTTTTCAAGGAATGAAAGAGGGATAAAAAGAGGAAAATAGGCATTTTTTATCCCTGTTGTTTTAAACATATCGTCAAGAACATCGGTTATATTCTCCCACAAGGCATATCCCCATGGTTTTATTACCATACATCCTCTGACCGGTGATTTTTCAGCCATATCTGAAGCTTTGACCACCTGCTGATACCATTCCGGATAATTTTCCGCTCTTGTCGGTGTTATTGCAGTTTTTTCGTGTTTTCCCATAATATTTCCTGTTTACAAAGAGCCCGCAGTAAAAAACCATATAAAAAAAGACTGATATTTATAGTTTATCAACCTCTTTTAATAAAACCTCAACCAGTTTGTCCTGAGGAAAGGTATCGATTACCTTTCCCTTTTTAAAAAGAATCCCTGTGCCGTCACCGCCTGCAATACCGATATCGGCCTCCTTGGCTTCTCCCGGTCCGTTTACGATACAGCCCATAATAGCAATTTTAATCGGCAAAAGATTTGAAATCAGCGCTTCTTCAACCTGCTTGACAATATCGAACAGATCTATTTTACAACGGCCGCAGGTGGGACACGATATTATGTCGGGCCCGCGCCTGCGAATTTCCAGCGCTTTAAGGATTTCGTAACCAACACGTACCTCCTCAACCGGATCACGTGTCAAAGAGACCCGAATTGTATCACCGATACCTTCCGCCAGAAGCATCCCGATACCTAAAGAGGACTTTACAATTCCTGAATATAATCCACCCGCCTCTGTCACGCCTACATGCAGCGGAAGATCGGTCTTTGAAGAAAGAAGCCTGTATGCATTTAGAGTGCGATTTACATCAGATGCCTTTATTGAAATTTTTATCCTGGAAAAATCGAGAGACTGTAATAACTCAACATGACGAACGGCGCTTTCGACCATGGCTTCCGCGCTTGCGCCGTTATATTTTTTTAAAAGATCCTTTTCAAGAGACCCTGAATTCACCCCGATTCGTATAGAAATATCATGTTCCTTTGCGCAGTCGACGACGGCCTTGATTTTTTTTCTACTTCCGATATTTCCAGGATTTAACCTCAACCCGTCAGCGCCTGCTTTTACAGAAGCTATTGCCAGGCGGTAATCAAAATGTATGTCCGCAATCAGCGGAACAGAAATTTTTTTTTTAATTTTCGAAATAGCTTCGGCAGCCTCTTTATCCGGTACAGCCACCCTTACGATTTCACACCCTGCTTTTTCCAAACCTTTTATTTGTAAGACAGTCGCCGAAATATCATGGGTGAATGTATTGGTCATCGACTGGACGGCTATAGGAGCTGCTCCGCCAATCAGAACATTTCCAACCATTATTTGACGAGTTTTTTTCCGTTTTATAAAAAAAGGCATAAAACACCAACCTGAATCTAAGCAAAACATTGACCAGTTTGTTTGATTTCCGTTCCTAAGTGTTTATAATATTTTTAACAGACAGTTTGCCTTTATTCAAGTGAAATAGCAGCTTATTAAAGGATAAATGCGTTGGCCAGGCAGTGTCTTAAGGTTTTGTAATTGCTTTTTATAAGATCTTTTTTGTGAGATATGGCAAACAATTTGCAGGATAAACTGATAATAATGAAAGGTGTTTAATAATGGTATATTATAAAAAAAACCGTTCTGAAATAGAGTGCGGATCCGAGAAAAAAACAGACCCTTTAATTAAGGATGAAGTTGTAAAGCATGCAAAAAACGGCAAAATTCCCTGCGCCGTTGCATTTGAAATTTCAAGATTTTTAAAGGTTTCAGTTGCTAAAATCGGGGAAACCGCAGACCTGCTTGATATTAAAATTATTAAATGCCAGCTTGGTCTGTTTGGCTATAAGCCACATAAAAAAAAGGTAAGACCTCAGGAAAATATTAATAAGGATTTGACAGATGCCATCAACAATGGACTGGTTGACGGGAAACTGCCGTGCAAGAAAGCCTGGGATATAGCCAGCCGGTTTAAAATCGGTAAAATGGCAATAAGCGGCGCCTGTGAAACCCTGAACATAAAGATAACGGCGTGTCAGCTGGGGGCTTTCTAATATAATATTCTCTAATTACCGTTACGTTTTATACGAACCGAGATTTAACCAAAACCATGCTTTGGAATAAATATAAAAATGAAACCGCTTTGGCTTTGTTTTTAGGTAGTGTCCATCCAGAAATGAGAATTTTTGTTCAAGATCAAGGCATGCGAAAAAAATAACCGCAGGAATACATTGAGTATTTCGAGGATTATTTTTTTCGCATAACGCAGATATTGGGCAAAAAGGCC
>JAUVKB010000199.1 GCA_030596405.1 Deltaproteobacteria bacterium | reverse complement strand
AGAATTTTTGTTCGTCTTCAAGGCGTGGTAACAGTTGCATAGTGAACTATACAACTGTTACCGCAACGTAGAAGACGGACAAAAGGGCAAGCAGGATGCGTAGATTATTTTCTGTAAGTTCCCTAAGTAAATAACTTTTTGTCATGGAAGAGACATCAATAGGCAGATTTCAAGGTTTTGTAAAGGTTAATTTTTCAAAAAATATTTTTGTTTGTTCGCCTCCTTTGGATAGAATCAATATTATGGATAGAATCAATATTATCAGTATCCTTAAATCAGGTTTGCTTGTAATGCTTCCTTTTTCCTTTCCACAAAAACAGAACCCCGAAAATTCCAAAAATGATACATATGCCCATAATAGCTCTTTCATATTTCGATAAAAAATTGCCTGCTGATTTTCCTGGCTGCTGATCTGTTTTTAATTTCATTGCCTCATTCACAGAGACAGGGACCTCGAGCCTGTGTCCAATCTCATCATCAACAGCCACCTTCCACTCTCCTTTTGTATCGGGGAAAAAACAGAACCTGCCGTTTCTATCTGTTCTGCCTGACTGAAATATTAATTTTGCCCCCGGAGCCGAAATTTTTACCCTGGCGTAGCTCATCGGGTCTCCGGTATCGTATTCTGCGATTACCACAATACCGCCGGACTCCACCTTTCCTTTCACACCATGAGCATGAATCTGAAACGAAAGCAAAAAAAACACCGCGCACGCATAAAATGTTAAGTTTTTATATTTCATGGTATTGTTTTTCCTGTTTATAAAAATAGATATAGACTATCGACTCCGGGATAAAGCTTTTGGGTGAGTTGTCGGTCGTCGGAGTATTATAATACGCTTCCTCTATTTAACGGCTTTTCCGATTATCAATAACCCCATCCACTTTTCATCAGTCTTTTTCAGATCATCCAAAATTTTGCCCAGTGAGCTCTTTAAAACCATTTGTTTGTCCGAATACCCGGCATAATAAACAATAGCCATGGGAAGATCAGACGGATAATATCTGCTGAATTTTTCCACAAGTCTGTCCATTGATGAAATAGCCATATAAAAAACCATTGTAACGTTATATTTGGAAAGATCTTTTAGAAGGTCATCCCCCTTTTCAAAGGTTCTTCCAAACATGGAGTGGGGAGCGGTAAGCATGACAAAGTTAATCCCCTCGCCTGCCATCGGTTTTTTAAGGGCCGCGCTTGCTGCATTAAATGCGCTTATTCCGGGAATCACCTCAAGATATTTATGGTCGAATTCTTTTAAGAGCCAGTAAAGGGAAGGGCCGTAAACACAAGGGTCTCCACAGTCCAGCATCGCCACTGTTTTTTCCCGGCTAATCGCATCCATTACAAAATCAAAAACCTTTTTTTTTCGTTTTTCTACCCTTTGCACCCATTTCGCATAATCGGTTTTACGCAGCTTTATTGCCTCTTCGTCATGAATACCTTCCCAGGGGTTAAAGGCAACCCTTGCAGGATTGATATACTGTGGGAAATTCTTCTGGATATACGGAGGACATAAAAAAATATCCGCTTTTTCGAGAACCGCAAGCCCCCTTGGGGCAATAAGGTCAGGACCGGCAGGTCCCGTCCCGATAACATAGAGTTTCCCTTCCTCTTTTGCATAAGATATAGGCGCCAATGAATAAACAGAGACGAATATCACAAATAATAAAACTTGTATAAATTTTGGTTTAGTCATTTTTCCTCCTGAAAACTTTTTTTATTTTTCTGTAATAATTCAGTTATTTTTTTGACAGGATAAACAAGATTAACATGATGGTTTTTTCGTATTTGCTCAATAAGTTGTTCTTCTCAACAAGTTCGGGTAAGATCACTGGATTCCCGCTTTCGCGGGTCAGAATTCCTTTTTTCATAATTCATCATTCAAAATTCAGCATTTTCATATAAAATCTCTTCAAAAATTTTCTTTCTGTCTAATTTCAACCAATAATTGATGGATAATTTTCGGATATGGGCAAAATATTCCCGATTTAATCCCCCAAATTTTAAAACAGCCGAGTCAATATCATTTTTTATCATTTCAGATACTTGCATTTTTATCTTTAATGTCAAATTTTTGCCTTTATACGAAAACACGGCGGCAGGGGAATTTGCTGTTTCTAAAATCCGTATTGCGCCCCTTCCAAGGCTGGCGCCGGTTGCGACCTGGAGTCCATCATTTATGCAGCTTAAGGGCGGTCTGTTCCCTGCCTTTGAAACAACATGTATGCCGTCCATTGGAGCGTGCAGGATCTCTCTTGCCCTTATTCCCATCTTAGCGCCTATAATTGAATATATCCCCAGGTGTCTGTGAAACTCATTTGTTAAAAGAGCGGCTTTCCATTCTTCAAGACCATATTTTTCAATAATTTTTTTAACAAACGGCTCAATGTCCTCTCTGAAAAGTATGGGGTCGGATGGAATTTCCTTTAAAAGCACCAGATAGCGCGGGAGCATATGAGAGTCAGCAGTAAATCCCAGAAGTTTCAAATAGGTGTTCTGCACACCTTTTGCGTTATATGACAAAAGATTCATTATCAGGGGATTTTTTTCAGGGGCAAATTTAAACAAAGAAGGCTGGTTCATGAAAATTACCGCCAACTCGTCCCACACATGAAAATGATCTTCAGCCAGCAGCTTTTGTGCGGCAGGGGATTTATGTATACTCGTTACAAGCCTGGAAGCTGGTGTGTTCAGTGATTCGATCCGGTTATAAAGAATGGAGTCAAAGAGCGGCAATTTTTCATTTTGAAGGCCGAAACAGTAGATCGGCATGCCTGAATGAAATACCACGCGGGCCGAATCCATATCCCTCATTGTGTTCCAGCCGGGATACGGGCTTTCAGGAGAAGCGCCGAAATAGATGACCCTCGATATCCTGTTTTTAATCTCAGGTTCCATCAATAGCGCGTCGGCAAGATTTGTCAGGGGTCCGAGGCACAGGTAAACCACATCAGCATTCCCTGCTTTCAAGCTTGCTGCAATCTGGTGCGCGCCGTTTACCGCTGCAGGTTTTAAACCGGACGTCCCGGCCTTTTCCGGCAGGCGGATATCCTCTGACAACCTGCGCCATTGCGGCGCTGTCTTTCCCAGAACCCGTCCCGCAGCGATTTTTGTATCTTTTATCTCAAAATAATCAATGAGCCTGCGCAAATTTCCGGCTCCCGCCGCAGGCGCTGTGGCTCCGTCGGATGTGACGATCAGCGAAATATCAGCCACATCCGAATTGATCAGCATTACAATCGCCCGCATGTCATCAAGGGCTGCATCGGTATCAACAATAACGGAAATTTTATATGTATGCGGATACGCAGCACACGGGAACAGGGAAAAAAATAAGATAATAAAAAGAGCCGCATGTTTTCTGGAAAATTTTATAAACTGCATACTTGTAAAAAATTTAAATATTTTCAAAAATCAGGTATCCTCCCAAATTGCACAATTCTCCTCCATGGTTATAAATTATAGGCCTGCAATGTTATTTATAAATAGCATTCTGCATCTTTTATATTGCCTAACTATATACAGAGCTTGATTCTCAATAATAGCGTTGCAGGCCAAGTTTATAAATATTTATACTGATTTATACTTGTGGCGTTCCCTGGAGGTAACCATGTATTATGCAAATGGTTGATTGGCGAGTAAGTTGCTGCAATGGTATAATATATCCGAAGCATCCCTCACTCCGAAGGGGCTTTGCCTGGAAGGCAGTTTGTAAATCCTGGCAGGGAATCGACTGCCTTCCTTTTTTTTTGTAACCGTTCCCATGCTCCAGCGTGGGAACGAGGGTGCGACGGTTAGCCCTATTTCACCTCAAAGGTCAATATCGCGGCATATTGATCAACATCACACTCTGATGTGTCTTCGCGCACTCTTT
>JAUVKB010000188.1 GCA_030596405.1 Deltaproteobacteria bacterium | reverse complement strand
GTTTATTCCCGACAATATCCGGCTCAATATGTTCATAGGCAAGAGGATTTTTTAAAATCGCGCTGACATGGATTCCACCCTTATGAGCAAAGGCGCTCCGCCCGACAAAAGGTCTTTCGTTTAATGGGGGGATGTTCGCGATATCACTTACGAATCGTGAGACCTCGGTAAGATATTTTACCTTTGAATCTTCAATGCATTTTATGCCGATCTTTAATTGCAGATCACCTATAGCTGTTATCAGATCGGCATTTCCGGCACGCTCACCATAACCATTGATTGTGCCGTGGACCATTACGGCCCCGGCTTCAACTGCAACCAGTGAATTGGCAACGGCAAGACCGCAATCATTATGAGCATGAATACCGAAACGGATTTGAGGAAATTCCTTTTTTGTTATCTCAAAAATTTCTTTCAATTCACTGACCATAACACCGCCGTTGGTGTCGCAAAGCACAACAAAATCAGCTTCGCCGGAAACTGCCGCTCCAATAGTTTTCAATGCATACGAAGGATTCCCCTTATAGCCGTCGAAGAAATGCTCTGCATCAAATATTACCTCCCTGCCTTTTGATTTAAGATATCTTACCGAATCATGGATCATGGCAAGATTTTCTTCAAGAGAAACGCTCAGTATCTCTGTCACATGGAGATCCCAGGTCTTCCCGAATATCGTTACAGCCCTGGTTTCAGCCTCCAATAATGCTTTCAGATTAGGGTCTTCTTCCACCCGGATATCAGCCTTTCTTGTGCTGCCGAACGCAGTCAGGCAAGCTGTTTTCAGGCTCACATCCTTTGCCATCTGAAAAAAACGCATATCTTTGGGATTTGAACCGGGCCAGCCACCTTCTATGTACTGGACCCCAAGTTCATCAAGCTTCAGAGTTATGCGAAGCTTCTCCTCAGCTGAAAAATTAACCTGCTCACCCTGTGTACCGTCTCTTAAAGTAGTGTCATATATTAAAACATGACTTTCCATTCTCAAACCTTCCTTTTAACACTTTAGTATCTTATCACCTGGTTTTCCGTCACAAAGAACAAGAAAATCGCTATATGATGTCAGTTGTCAGTAAAAGCATATTAATAATATCTTGAAAGTGTTTGTATAAATCTGCGCATAATCATGAAGACCTCTTCCATACTTCCAAATCCTCAAATTCCAAAATAACCTCCAGTGCCGACAACTGATAACTGATAACTGCGGCTCTGCCGCTTTAGTAGATCAATGGGCGAATGCAGGATTCGCCCCTGCGATTGCAATCCCTTCCTGAAACCTGCATATTTCAAAAAACTGAAGCAATTTCCCTCTATAGTGTCCGTCCATAAATGAGGATTTTTGTTCAAGATCAAGGCATGCGAAAAAAATAACCGCAGGCATATGGTTGATATTCCGAGGATTGTTTTTTGAGCATAACGCAGATATTAGGCAAAAAGACCATTTATGGATGGACACTCCCTATAAACTAAAAACCCGTTATCAGTATGCCTGATAACGGGTTTTGTAAGTCTTTTTTGTAAAAATTATGCCATTATCAGGCTCGGAATTTTTGCTGAATACAGCAAAGGTATGGAGAGCAGAGGCACTACAACGACCCCTGCCCTGCTGATAATGATACCAATATTTCTAAACATTTTCATAGTCAATAAAATTTATATTGTACCAAAAAGATATCAAATTGATTTTTGAAAGCATATTCGCCCATAACCCGGATGAAAATTCCTTGCAAAATCCAGCGAAAATCATTTAAAGGATTTGGGAATAAAAAAATTTACCTGATATCGCGCTCAGCTTTAGGTCGGATTCGGTTATCTTGATTTATAAAAACCGCAGACATAGCAGAACTACGTTGAAGATTTTCCTCAATCGTGATGATCGAAGGTGGCCTTAAAATGGGATGCGAGATGGGTAAATTGTTTTTTCCACATCCCTGAGCCTGAAGAGTAAATTCAACAGTAATATAGCTTAAACGTAAAGAAAACTTATAAGTTAGGTGATAAAAGCTGTCAAGTATTATTTTAAAATATAGCAACAGAGATCAGAAAACCATTTATATCCCTTTACAGCAAGAGATAATAACGTCCATTAATGACATAACCATAAAAACCGGCAAGTTATTTTATACCCGAACAAAAACTGTTTTTTTCGCCAATCTCCGCGTGTCGATACAGACTGATATACAGCAAAAAGGCGGTTCGCGAACCACCCCTGCAGGAGATCAAGCGAAAGGAGGACAAAACGGCTGTAGACGTAGCATTAGCCTATGGGCTCGGTCAAAAATAAAATCGCTTTTGGCATCTTATCTTCAGGCTATCTTGAGACATTCTGTTTCTTTGGCAATTCTGGATAATTTTGAAGCAAGCTCATCAAAATTTTACATTATTAACACAATTGGAGAGGCTTACAAACCCTTTTTAAATGAATAGTAAAATATATTGATAACCATTTCCGGTTGTCGGTTCACAGTCTTTCCAATGATTGAATCATTTTGGATATTGATCTCAATTCTTTAGTTTTTCAACTGTGAACCGATAACTGTAAACTGTAAACAAAACATGTCATAGCCTGCTGATTTCATTATTCATCTCCGACCTGAAATCCCATCACTCGTATGTTTGTGGGAATGTAAAAAAATTGTTTTTTTGTGCAGATTTTAAAACATGAGGCATTAAAATTGCTTACAAATAACGGGAAAAAACAATTTCGGCTTGCATATAAAAAGTGTCAGGGGTGGTGGAATTGATTCTCTATGATTCCGTCATTCCAGCGCGGAAGGGAATGATGATTTGAAAAAATAATAAACGCACCATAAACCACAAGGAGAAAGGAAAATATGAAAAGAATATCAATTAATTTATTGCCGTTTTTTTTGGTCATAGCTTTGATACTGGTATGGACAGGTACTGCGTTAGCAGATAACAACATTTCACTTAAGAAACGGATTGAACAGCTTGAAAATGATATTGTGGAATTAAAGTCTCTGTTAAAACAACAAATAGGACAAAAGGAGGAAAAAAAGGTGACGACTGAACTCGCTGAAAAGGTGGATATTCCAGTGAAATCAGGATTTGCCCTGACCAAAAAGGGGTTTCGGATTACGCCCTATGGAAAAATTAAACTGGATATGGCATATAACGATTCGCGCGCGCATCCAGGAAACAGGGATTTTGTTTTCTGGGCCAAGTCTGAAACTAATGGAAACAACGGAGACAATGAATTCGGTTTTACGGCCAGGGAAACCCGTCTTGGATTTGAGTTGACAGGACCGGAATATAATGGAGTTAAAACTAAAGGTGTCGTGGAAATTGATTTTTATGGGGCCGATGGAGACGAACGAAAAGCAGAACCTATGCTGCGCCATGCCTTCATGGAATTAAAATTCCCTTCCTTTAAGTTGCTGGCAGGTCAGACATGGGATGTAATCTCACCTTTAAACCCCAGCACCTGCAATTATTCTGTAAACTGGTTGATGGGTAATATCGGTTATCGCCGCCCGCAAGTTCGATTCTCCAAAGATTTTTCAATGGGTGAAAACAGCAGTCTGAGTACCCGCTTTGCAGTCAGTCTGACTGGCAATCAGGATCTAAATATAGCTGATGTTGAAGACGGAAAGGATAAGGGCTTCCCTTCAGTCCAGGGACGCATAGGATATCGTGCCGAAATTAATGGCAAAAATATGGAGTTCGGCTTATCCGGTCATTATGGAGAAGAGGATATTGATACAAAATATATCGGCCACGAGAAAGACTACAAGAGTTGGTCGGCCAATATTGACATGGTTTTTCCTGTTTGGGGTAACCTGGTTTTCAAGGGTGAGGCGTTTATCGGTGAAAATCTGGATACATATCTTGGCGGAATCGGTCAGGGGGTAAATATTGTCACCGAAGAAGAGGTCGGAAGCATTGGTGGCTGGGGCCAATTAACCTGGATTGCAAGTAAAAAACTGAAGTTTAATGCAGGAGCCGGGATTGATAACCCGGAAAACGGAGACCTTAACGGCATGGATAGAGCAAGCAACAAGGTTTATTATGTTAATTTATTTTATCGAATTATTCCTCCCGTTACCCTCGGTCTGGAATATATGCGTGTAGACACCGGTTATAAAAATTACCCTGATGGCGATTGCGACCGGATTCAGGCTTCTTTAATAAAATATTTCTGATCATTTGCCAAAATAACAGATTCAAGTTATTTTGCTCTCTTTTCAAAAAAGGAAGAG
>JAUVKB010000023.1 GCA_030596405.1 Deltaproteobacteria bacterium | reverse complement strand
TGAAAACAACAAAAGCCAAACCTTCCGGCACAAATCTTTTATGTTTACGTTGTTCATCGGATGCCAGCATTTTATTCCATACGTGCCTACCTTTCCAACCCCTTGGGATTGATGATTGTTGATTTAAAACCAAAGCGTCTTAAAACTTGTAGTGATTCTATTTAAAACAGGAATTTCGCAAATGTAAAGGGTGATTTTTAGGGGGATGAAATGAGTATATTTTCTCCCCCTTTTTGAAATATAACAAATGAAAACAGGTGGTTGAAAATTGAAGCGCTGAGGGGGTGATTTCAGGAAAAAAAGTTTTTTTGGGGAAACAAACAGGTTATTCGGCTGTTTTACCGGTCAAGTGCGGCTTGAAGGTGGGCACGAAGGTGGAATTACACAGACAAGAAAAAGACAAAAGAAAAGGGATAAGAGCGAAAACGCTGAAACCCCTTTATTTACTGGTGCCTGGGACGAGAATCGAACTCGTACAGCCACTAAGGACCGAGGGATTTTAAGTCCCTTGCGTCTACCTATTCCGCCACCCAGGCATCTATTTGTTCCGCCCTGCTTTAACCTTCCTGCAAAAAGTAAATAATGCAATTATTACAACATGTCAAATTTAATCTGAAATATAAGTGCCGGCGCTATCGGTTTTTCTTGTTGCAAAGAGATATGTTTTTCAGCTCTTGTTAAATTATATGCCATCTGATAATTAATCGCCATGCATAAATCCTGTAATGAGCCATTATTAATACTTGCTTCAAAATCACCCAGGCGCAGATATCTGTTAAATCAGGCGGGGCTATCATTTTCCGTTATTCCAAGCAATATTGATGAAAAATCGGTGCCGAAATCATCACCTGAAAACTACGCAAGGCTCCTGGCTGAAGCAAAAGCATCCGATATATCAAAAAAATATCCTGAAAAATGGGTTATCGGCGCTGACACCATAGTCCTTATAAACGGCTCTATTCTTGGTAAACCAGGTTCCATAGCAGAAGCCCGCGCCATGTTAAAACGTCTAAGCGGCCGGACACATAAGGTTCTTACAGGTTACTGTATTTGCTGCAAAAATAAAAAACAACATTTTTCAGAAACAAAGACGACCAAAGTCGTTTTCAAGAAATTAACAGATGAAGAGATTAAATGGTACACCCATACAAAAGAACCGTTTGACAAGGCAGGTGCATATGCCATCCAGGGGCTAGGCACCTTTCTCGTAAAAAGTATCAACGGCTCTTATACAAATGTTGTGGGGCTTCCTGTTTGTGAAGTCATTGAATTTCTTTTAAAACAAGGGGTTATAGACCTGAAAACAGGCCGTTATGAAAATGGAACCTGAAAATTTAAAAAAAAGTCTGGAAAAAATAAACGGCCTTATCAAAAAAGCGGCGGCTTCATGCGGCAGGGATACGGACACCATACGTCTGGTTGCGGCAAGCAAAACAATTCCTGCTCCAACCGTCAGAAAAGCGATAGAAGCAGGCATTACTATCCTTGGGGAAAATTATATCCAGGAGGCCGGAAAAAAGTTTGACATGCTTTCATCTTGCCCTGTTTCCTGGCACTTTATCGGTCACCTTCAGTCCAACAAGGCAAAATACGCTGTAAGACTTTTTGACCTTATCCATTCCGTTGACTCGCTCAAACTGGCTATGCAATTAAACAAACAGGCGCAAAAAATAAACAAGGTCCAGCAGATACTGATACAGATAAATATCAGCGGGGAATCAACAAAATCAGGTATATATAAGGACAATGCCTTTGAGCTGACAAAAAATATCAGCGGCCTTGAAAATTTGTCCGTCAAGGGACTTATGGCAATGCCTCCTTATTTCAGTGATCCTGAAAAGGTCAGGCCTTATTTTTCAGCCGTTCGCAGCCTGCGCGATTTAATCAAAAAAGAGAATATACAAAATATCGACATGAACGAGCTCTCAATGGGCATGACCGGTGATTTCGAAGTCGCCATAGAGGAAGGCGCAACCCTTGTGCGGATAGGAACCGCAATTTTCGGGAAAAGAGATTGAAGATTCTGCTTCATATATGCTGTGCGCCCTGCGCAATATTTCCTGTAAAAACCCTTCGCGGGGAAAAACTGGATGTAATGGGTTTTTTTTACAGACACAATATTCATCCATATATGGAATGCGTAAAGAGGCAGGAATCTTTGCAATCCTATGCAAAAAAAACAGATCTGCGTATCATATATCAAGAAGGCTATGACCTGGAAGGCTTTATTCAAAATGTTGTATTCAGGGAATCCGACCGATGCGCATACTGCTATCACGATCGCCTTAAATCAACAGCGCTTATGGCTAAACGGGGTAAATTCGACTATTTTACCACCACCCTGCTGTACAGCAAATTTCAAAAGCATGAAATGATAAAATCGATGGGAGAATCGATCGGCAAATCCGCGGGAGTCCAATTTTACTACAAGGATTTCCGTGTCGGATGGAAAGAGGGGATTGCAGAGTCAAAACAACTTGGGCTGTACCGCCAGCAGTACTGCGGGTGCATTTACAGTGAAAAAGAAAGATATTTTAATTCGACGAAGTAAAAACTGACGAAAAAAATGTTCAGCAACTTCATATACTTTATAATAATACTTCTTATATACAGCACATATCAGCCTTCTGAAAAGACAAATTTTACACCCTTTGAAACCATTTCTCTTTTTCTTGTTTTTATTATCATTTTTATATGTATTACCTGGCTGCAGTTCCAAAGGATTACTAAAAGGACTGCCGTAGATAGCGCTGCCCGTATTGACCATAAATTCAACACCGCCATAACACGTCAATCCGTCATGGCGATTGTACTTTTTGCAGCAGATATTTACGTATTAAACCTCCCCTCATTTCTTTCAGACTTATCTGTTTTTTCAAAAATCCCTACACTGGAAGCATTGCTTTTTATAACGCTTTTTGTGCTATACATGTCAGTCGTGTGGGCTTTTGCTCATGGATTGTATCAAAAGCTCTTCAAAACCGATCTTTCCCGCTGGTCATATGTTATATCAAATATTTCATTTTCAATACCCGTTATTTTACCCTGGCTTTTACTTTCAGGAATTGCAGACATCATCAATTTACTCCCCTTTGAGCTGCCGAAACGTTTACTTTCCACCACAAAAGGAGAGGTTATATATTTTATTATTTTTCTTGTTGCCGTTGTAAGCGTCGGCCCGGTATTAATTAAAACATTCTGGAGATGCAAACCGCTTGAGCCCGGCTTTATTCGAGAACGAATCGAAAACCTGTGTCAAAGAGCCGGCTTAAAATATACGGATATCTTATACTGGCCTGTATTCGGAGGCAGGATGATTACAGCGGGCGTAATGGGATTAATAAACAAATTCCGCTATATTCTTCTTACAAATGCCCTTTTGAACCTTCTGGAACCGGAAGAAGTAGACGCTGTTATAGCTCACGAAATAGGACACATTAAGAAAAAGCATCTCTTATTCTATCTTTTCTTCTTTGCAGGTTATATACTTTTTTCATACGCCATATCCGATCTGATTATATATTCCATTATTTATGCAGAACCGGTATGCAGGATCATAAACCATCTTGATAGAATCAAGGCACAGGTTGCTCCAATTATCTTCAGTTTTGTCATTATACTGATTTTTCTAATATATTTCCGATATGTTTTCGGGTATTTTATGCGCAATTTCGAACGCCAGGCAGACAGCTATGTATACGTCCTGTTCGACAGCGCAAAACCGCTGATTTCCGCATTTAAAAAAATTGCCGCGGCAAGCGTACAGCCGCCCGACAAGCCCAACTGGCACCATTTCAGTATCACGGAACGGATAGACTATTTAAAAAAATGCGAAAAAGACAAAACCTGGATAACTGTGCATGACCGGAAAATAAAAAAAAGCATCGCAGTCTATATAGTATCAATGATTTTTGTCGGCTGTGTCGGGTACAGCCTGAATTTTGGTGAAACAGGAAAAAAGTTAAATGCGCATTTTTTTGAAAAAACAATAATAGAGGAGCTGAAAAAAAAGCCAGGCGACTCTAATCTCTATAATATCCTGGGGGATCTGCACTACAGCGCCGGCAGCTACAGCAAAACCATAAAAGCGTATGAACAGGCAATATCGCTTAATCCGGTCAACCCTCAGGCTTTAAACAACCTTGCATGGCTCTACGCAACCTGCAATGACAAAAGATTGCGTGATCCGGAAAAGGCATTGGAGCTTGCGACAAAGGCTGCTAACTTATCAAAAGAAGCGCATATATTAGACACCCTTGCTGAAAGCTACTATGTTAACGGCATGTTAAAAGAGGCTGTTTCTGCGGAAAAAAGCGCCCTTAAGCGGGCTGAAAAAAATCGTTCATACTACAAAAACCGACTGAAAAAATTTATGAAAGCAATGGAGAACCAGTAGGGGCGAACCTTAGTATCCGCCCTGTTTTGAATTATTTAATACAAACCTTTCTAACCTGGAGGAGATCGGTATACCCTTGAAAAATTTTGTCAACCCCATCCTGCTTGAGTGTCGTCATGCCGTCTTTTATGGCCTGGCCCCGTATAATTTCCATCCTGGACTTGTTCTGGATCAACTTTTTCATCTCATCGGTTCCTACCAGCAGCTCATGAATCCCCATCCTGCCGCGGTATCCGGTATTATTGCACGCGTCGCAACCGTTCGGCCTGTATAAGGTCAAATCATCCGTGTACGAAATATTCAGATTTTTTTCAAGTTCTTCCGGCCCATATTCTCTTGCCAGCTCGTCAAACTCCTCTTTAGAAGGATGATATGCCTTTTTGCAATCACTGCATAAGGTGCGAACCAGACGCTGGGCAAGAATACACAAAATAGCGTCCGCAAAATTAAAAGGATCCATACCCATATCAAGAAGCCTGGTAATACTTTCGGGAGCACTGTTTGTATGAAGGGTTGACAACACAAGATGGCCGGTTAATGACGCTTCAATGCCTATGTGTGTTGTTTCCTCGTCACGCATTTCACCGACCATAATCACATCGGGATCAGCTCTAAGAAACGAACGCATTGCAGCGGCAAAATCAAACCCTATCTTGGGTTTTACCTGAACCTGTCTTAAGCCTTTCTGGGTAATTTCTACGGGATCTTCAGCCGTCCATATCTTGGTCTCTGTTTTATTTATATATCCTAAAGCGGAATGAAGCGTGGTAGTTTTGCCTGAGCCTGTTGGGCCGCACACAAAAATAATGCCGTAAGGCTGGGTGATGATATTTATAAGATTGTCGTAATTTTTTTTTGAGAAATGCATCTTGTCAAGCGGAATCGGCTCGCCGGCCGCCAGAATACGCATGACTACGTCTTCCAGTCCTCCCTGGGTAGGAATTGTTGCGACCCTGAGTTCGATATCCTTGCCGCCGTATTTTTTAAATTTAATCTTTCCGTCCTGAGGCTTGCGGCGTTCTGCGATATCAAGATCAGACATTATTTTTATGCGCGATATTACCGCATTCTTATAGTTGTAAGGGATGGTTTGATACAGGTAACAGCTTCCGTCCACCCTCATACGCACCTGAGTATTCTGCTTTCCGGAATAGGGCTCAATATGTATGTCCGAAGCGCCTCTGGAGTGAGCATCGAGTATTATTTTGTTAACAAGCTGGACAACAGCGCTGTCTGCATCATCCACCATTGATTCGTTTTCTTCAATTTCATCCGCCTCATCATGCAGTTGCTGAAGAATATCATCAATGGCCGCAACTTCCTTTTCATCCTGTGTAAACAGGTTTATAAAATCGAATATATCTTGCTTTAACGCGACACAAAACATCAGACCTTTACCCGGAAAAAGAGACTTTATTACATCAATCCTCTGCAAATCATTCGGGTTGTCTATCGCTATAACTATTTTACCATCCTCAACCCGCAACGGCACCCAGACATTGTTGCGCATGAAAGGAACTTTCAAACCGGTAAGGATATCACCCGAAATCGTAACATTTTCATTATATTCTATAAATGGAACCTTGTAAAAATTACTGAGAGACTTGCCGATATCTTTTTTCTGGATTTTATAATCCTTCATCAAGACGTTTGCAACTGTCTCGTTTCTCTGCCTGGCATCTGCAATAGCCTTATCGAGTTCTTTCTGTGTCAATAAATGGTTTTCAAGAAAATAATCAAACTTATTGGCTCTGCCCCGTGCAAGCCGTTTCTGATTATAGATTGCAATTCCTAAAATTTTAGCCAGCTCTTGTATTGACCTCTCATCATCTTCTATAAATGTACTGTCGCTTTTCCGGTTTATAAGCTGAATTGCGCCAAGCAGATATTTCTGGAATATTATAGGGTATGCCAGGATCTGCTTTGTTCTGAAACCTGTCTTTTGATCCCATCTGTTATCGAATTTCAGATCGGGATCGATGGATGCCAATTCTTTTTCATCATAAACATTTTTAATATTGATCAGTTTCTGCTTTAATGCTGAAAGCCCGACAATACTGCTTGTAGACACAGGAACACTGATTTCTCCAATTTCGTCACCGGACTTGAATCGCGACACCAGCGCCCGTTTCACTCCGTCAACGACGTATACGCTCAATCTCTGCGCCTCAAAAAAGGAAGTGATTTCATCTTTCATGTCAATCAAAATCTCATCCAGATTTCTTGCAGAATAGATCTTATTGCCGATCTCCTGGAGTTTAGTTCTGTACTCCACTTCGTATTTTAAGTGCTGTACATCCGTGTCGCCGGTATTTGATGCATCGGTTTTTTCTGATTTAATATTTGATGTCATTTGTCATAACCATATTAAAATTATGGTGAAAAAAATATTTTAAAAACTATGCCCTATGAATCTTTGTGTAACTTTTTGTCTTCTAACCTGTATCGGTTATAATTATAATAAATTTTTTTTAATCCGCCTCCCAGCAACAAAATACCTATAAGATAAAAACAAAAACGGATGAAAATCATAACTGAAGAAAATTGTTCTATCTTCTCTATCCGGGGGATTACCTGTGGTATCCTGTAAAACACACCTGTTCCGGCCGCTACAAGCAGGACACCCCAGACTATTTGAATAATTATTCTGTTTTTACTCATAAAAAGCCCGTTACATACCTTAGCTTTATACACCCTGTTGCAGATCTATAAATTCAAGCTCCCTTTGAAGTTGGCCTTCCGTTTTTCCAGAAAAGCGGCTACCCCTTCTTTGAAGTCTTCGTTCGTAAAACATAAGGCAAATACATCCTGTTCGATTTTGCAGCCCGTGGCAAGATCCACATTCATCCCGTTATTAACAACCTGTTTTGCCGCGCGTAGAGAAAATTTTCCCCTTGAAGCAATGATTTTCGCTGTTTTAATGACTTCGTCCATAAGAGTCTCTTTGGGACAAACCCTGTTTACCAGTCCGATCGCTTTGGCCTCATCCGCAGAAATCATATTGCCTGTAAATATCATCTCTTTAGCCACATTCATTCCCACCACTCTTGGCAATCTCTGCGTGCCTCCAAAGCCGGGTATAAGGCCTAATTTTATCTCCGGCAAGCCAAAACTTGCATCTTCGGAAGCATAGATAAAATCAGAGGCAGCCGCAAATTCGCTCCCACCGCCAAGAGCAAAACCGTTGACCGCGGCAATAACCGGTATCGGCATGTCCTGGAGTTTGTTAAGTACGTTCTGGGCTCTTTTAGAAAATTCTTTTGCCTGCGACGCATTATATCTGCTAATCTCAACAATGTCGGCCCCTGCGACAAAAGCTTGCTCTCCGGCCCCGGTAAGTATAAGAACCCTTATTTCCTCGTTTTCCAAAATTTCATCAAGAGCACGCGAAAACTCTCTCACCGAATCGGTGGTTAAAGCATTCAGGGCTTTTGGTCTGTTGAAAATAATCGTTGCTATTCCGCTGTCAACCTGAAAAATAATATTATCAAATTCCATATAATAAAACCTCCGTAAATCGCAAATAAATTTTAAATAAAAATTTTAGCAAAAAGGAACTGGGAAAAAGACTGTTTGCTTATTAAGATTAAACACTAATACTGTTTTTTGTCAAATTTAAAACCAAAACGGCAGACATTTAAATTGCAGTTTGGCTTTTATAATAAATAACAAAGGCTTGACACTTTAAAGTATAATATGGCATAATATAAAGATTAATGGAGCCATAGATGTATAAAATACAAAAAAACAGCACATGTAAAACAGGCCGAAACGATCCCTGCCCCTGTGGAAGCGGTCTTAAATATAAAAAATGCTGCCTTGGCAAGGATGGGGCAACAAAATTTTATAATACCAAAAAGTTATATTCCCAAAAATACGGCATACGGCTCAAGCAGAATGCAGATATTGAAGGTATCAAAAAGGCCGGGCGCCTGGCATTGAAGACACTCGATCTGGTTGAATCAAAAATCAGGCCCGGAATGATTACCGATGAAATTAACACCTTAGTCCATGAGTTCACCATTAAAAACGGTGCTGTTCCTGCCTGTTTGAACTATCGGGGTTTTCCAAAAAGTGTTTGTGTATCCGTAAATGAAGTTATTTGTCACGGCATTCCAGGAAAACGGGTCCTGAAAGACGGAGATATAGTAAATGTAGATGTAACTTCCATCCTGGACGGATACTATGCAGATACCAGCAAAACTTTTTTTGTCGGGACACCCGGATCTGAGGCCAAAAAGATTGTCAAAGTGGCAAGCGAAAGTCTAATTGCCGGCATGTCCATGGTAAGGGCGGGAAACACAATCGGCGACATCGGCTGGGCCATTCAAAGGCATGCTGAAGAAAAAGGTTGTTCCGTGGTCAGAGAATTTGTGGGTCATGGAGTCGGCTTTGACTTTCACGAACCTCCTCATATTCCTCATTACGGCCAAAGAGGAGAGGGGATCAAACTGGTTTCCGGCATGGTCTTCACGATTGAACCCATGATCAACCAGGGGAAGAGGCACCTGTCAATTCTGGAAGATCAATGGACGGCGGTAACCAAAGACGGGTTGCTTACCGCCCAGTTTGAACAGACACTCCTTGTCACCGACAATGGTTTTGAAAGCCTTACACCTTTTGATTTATAACAATTCCTGAAACCATATCTTATTTATCTTTATCTTAATTCCGGCTCGGTTTTTCTGCCGAACCTGAGAATCGCCTGGGTAATTTTAGCGCACCTGAAAATCTAAAGTTCAATTTGACGGATTGAATCTTCTATCTCCGCCAGATCTTCCGACTCCTTTAACTCGCCCTTTTCTTTAAAATCGGCTTTTTCCTGTCTCACCAGCAGCCATTTCTTGTCTTTCAGCCACGTAGTGGCGCACAAATATTTCTCTTTTTTTTTATTCTCCAGGATAAAGGTTCTGATACCCGTATGAAAAGAGGGGTATTTCATATGGTCCGGGTCCGGCTGCATAAGAATGCCGCCTGAACGCCGTTCCGTCTGGAACAGGCCTTTTGTATCAAGAAGATATGCTTCACCTGTCTTGCCGATACGAACTTTTTTAACCAGTTCATTAAATATATGTGTATCGATGCTTGCACGGACCACCCATTTTTCACCTCCCGCTTCCCCGGCTACAGCGATAACAAGTGGTCTTCCAGTATCCGTCGCATGCTTGAGACAGCGCTTTTTTCCAAAGATGAAGTAAAATAATAATAACCGATGCCCAGCGCCAGAACAAAGGGTATCACCGGCACGAGAATTATTCTGGAAAGGATGGTCTTTTTCATCGCCGCATATCTATCTTCTTTCATAATACTTTCAGCAACCCCCTTCTATGCAGTCTTTTTGTCTTATTTGGCATAATTATGACACTTAAAATAAAGAGCAATCTACATGCCAAAATTATAAACAAAAAGCCGATCTGGATAGAACAATTAACCAGCCGTGTTTACTTGAATTTATTAAATTAAATTACTTTTCAAAAAACCCCGGGGGTAAATTTTTGTCAATATTTTTTACATATTGTAAAAGATTAAAAAAACGGCGGGAGCGCCAAATAATTTCCTTGTATATTCTCGCTCATAATTATATTTTGGAGCAATATTGATGTAAACAATTCAGAAGTCTTCAGTTCTCCGGTTTGAGCGCTTTGTAATTTTCAGGGGAAGGGAAAATAATTTTATGGCCATTGATTTGCTTTTTTTCATCATCGGGTTGTTGATGCTTTACTATGGAGCAAACTGGCTTGTAAGAGGATCTTCCGGTCTTGCAAGAAGCGCAGGGGTAAGGCCGGTTATTATCGGTTTAACGATCGTTGCATTCGGGACATCCTCACCCGAACTGTTTGTAAGTGTTGTTTCTTCCTTAAAAAACAAGGGGATGATAGCTGTCGGAAACGTAGTCGGCAGCAATATATGCAATATCGCTCTGGTTCTCGGCACGGCGGCCTTATTTCAACCGATTACCAGCCACCGATCGGTAATCAGGCGAGACATACCTGTTATGCTTGGCATATCATTATACCTTTTGATGATTTCTCTCGATTCCATGCTTGGAAGAATTAACGGAGCTACACTGTTTGCCGGAATCATCGCCTATACTCTTTTCAACTATTACATTTTTACAAAAGAGACTGAAAAAAAGTACAGCGGGGAAAGCGTTGTTTTTGAATCCGCCGCTGAAAAAACCGCTGAAAAAACCAGGTACCCCGGCTCAAAATCAAGGTCAAAATTCAAACAAATCCTCCTGATTGCTTTGGGAATATGCGGAGTGGTCGGAGGTGCGGATTTTCTAATCGATTCCTCCGTAAAATTTATGAAGCTGTTCGGCGTAAACGAAAAATTTATCGGTCTTACAATAGTAGCCTTCGGCACATCGCTTCCTGAATTGGCCACATCCGTAATTGCAGCAATACGCAAAGAAATGGATATCAGCATCGGCAACCTTGTGGGAAGCAATGTTTTCAATATCCTAAGCGTACTCGGAGCAGCCGCATTAATAAGACCTGTTTCAATACCCGGAGGCTTTATTAAAAGCGGCCTTTTTATCGATTACCTGGTTATGATATTCACCAGTTTTCTGCCATGGCTGATGATGAGAAAAACTTATACTATTACACGAAAAGACGGTTTTATTCTCCTGTTATGCTATATCGGATATCTTGTCTATCTGATAGTAAAATCTTAGTGGTTTATGGAATCTGTTGTTTAGGTGTTTAGGCTGAAGGTGGGAGGGAATTTCTTGAAAGACGAATCTTTTTCCATATCGATCAACAGCAATCCATATTAGCCCGAATTTTTCATATTACATGTCCTGCTTAAAAAAATGTTCCGGCCAGGTAATGGAAGGCGGTTTTGTTGTATATTCGGTCGGAACCGTTCCCTCCTTAAAACATTCAAAAATTGTCTTTTTTGATTCAGGAACAGGCAGTAAACCGGTTTTGGCGTCAATTTTCGAAAAAACGACCCCTTCGGGCACATGAAAAACCCTGACCGACTTATCTGCAAGCACTTTTTTCATAAAACCGAGCCATATGGGGCTGGCCGCCCTTGAACCTGTCTCAAACTTTCCAAGGGAGCTTGCTTCATCAAAACCGACCCATGTCCCTGTTATATAACGCGGTGTGTATCCGACAAACCAGGCATCATATAAATTGTTTGTCGTTCCGGTTTTGCCTGCCACGGGCCGTTTTAAAGCCCGAACCCTGCGGCCGGTTCCCTGCTTGACGACACTTTCAAGAAGGCTGGTCATGATATAGGCGGTGCTGCTCTCTATCACCTTTTCTCTTCCAGGATCAGCCTCTTCGATTACATTGCCGTCCCTGTCGACAATTTTTGTAATAAAACAAGGTTGTATCAAATAGCCCATGTTATCAAAAACCGAATATACCTTGACAATTTCAAGCAGGGAAATACCTGAAGAACCAAGGGCTATGGAAAGATTTCTGCTCAAACTGGAAGTTATGCCGAGTTTTCTTGCATAATCGATAGTATAATCGATGCCGATATCTCTTAAGATTTTTATGGTTACAACATTACGGGATTTTGCAAGCGCGTGCCGGAAAAGGGTGGGGCCATAAAATTTATTTTTGTAGTTTTTGGGCTTCCATGTAAGATCATGTTCCGTATCCTCAAACACAATAGGGGAATCGATGATTACGGTTGCCGGCGTATAGCCCTTGTCTATGGCTGCTGCACATATAACCGGTTTAAAAGCGGAACCGGGCTGGCGCCTCGACTGGACGGCTCTGTTAAACTGGCTTTTTTTGAAATCCAGTCCTCCGACCATCGCCTTGACGTGACCGGTTCCGGACTCGATACAGAGCAGGGCGGCCTGAGCCTTTGGCGTCTGTTCCAGTGAGAGTTCCCACATGCCCGTATCTTCAATCTTATCTTCAATCGTATCCTTGATTTTATCCTTGATTTTTACTAATACAACGTCCCCTACGGTTAAAACATCTCCGGGATGTTTAACGATCGATTCGTAAGCGGCAATTTCAGGATCAGGCTTTCTTGCCCAACGCATACCGGCAAGCCCGATTATTCCAAAAACGCCGCCTGACCGAACCGTCACTGTGTTATTATTATTATCAACCTCAATCACAACCCCTTTTACTACTCTATCTTTTTCGAAAAAACTTTTTTTAGTCTTACCTTCAAGATTTTTTGAAAAAGCTTCTATCTCTTCTTGAGCAAGATGCTTTATAGGGCCTCGATACCCCTGCCGTTTATCGAGATCTTTTAATCCTTTTTCTATTTCTTCCCGCGCCGTATTTTGCATTTCAATATTAACCGCGCTGTAAATCTTGAGTCCATCCCTGAATAAAACATCCCGGCCATATTTTTTTTCAATATACCGCCGGATATGCTCTGTGTAATATGGAACTTTTTCAATATACCAGTTTCTCTTCGGTTTTATATCAAGAGCTTCATTAATGGCTTCGGTTGCCTGGACATTAGTGATATATCCTTCCGAAACCATCCGGTTTAAAACGTATATCTGGCGCTGTTTTGCCCTTTCCGGATACCTGAAAGGGGAATACCTGCTTGGAGCCTGGGGCAGGCCGGCCAGGATAGCACATTCGGCAAGGGTCATCTCTTTAACGGATTTTTCGAAATAATTTTCAGCCGCGGCTTCCACCCCGTATGCGCCGTGCCCCAGATAAATTTGATTCAGATACAAAAAAAGGACTTCGTCTTTGGTAAAAGACTTGTCAATGCGGTATGCAAGTATCGCTTCTTTTATCTTTCGTGTATAGTTTCTTTCGGACGTTAAAAAAAAGGACTTTGTAACCTGCTGAGTAATCGTACTGCCCCCCTGAACAATAGTCCCTGCCTCGATGTTCTTGAAAAATGCTCTAATAATACTGAAAAAATCGATCCCCTTGTGTTTAAAAAACCTGGCATCTTCAGCAGCGATAAAAGCTTCGATTAACATTTCAGGCATATTGGACAACGGGAGCACGATTCTCCGTTCCTTGTAAAATTCCGCGATCTTCCGGTTATCGTCTGAGTATACCGTTGTAATCACAGGGGGACGGTAATCGCTCAGACTGGAAATTTTTGGAAGATCTTCGGCGAAATAATAATAGATGCCGATGATTATAAACACGCCGGCCATCATCATTATAATCAGCGTCCGGATAGACCACCTGATAATTTGCGCAAAATATCCCTTGTTTTTCTGTTTTAAGCGCATTTTTAATATTTCGGATGTACTTTTCTGTTTTGCCATAATCTACACAATATTTGTATTCAGCCTGATCCTGCAGCAAAGAGCCCTCAGGTTGGGAGTGCCGAACTCCCTGCCGAGTTTGTCTGAAGATGTAAGCATGTTAAAGTTGGATCTTTTCCATTCATACTGCGACCCGGCGCCTGTCTCGGGAAACCACCAGCCGTAAGAAGCATTAACAACTCCTGGATTCAGATCCCCTGATAAACGGGCAACCTGTATTATCTGACCGGCCCTGGTTTCAATAACAACTTCATCCCCTGCACAAATTCCGTATTTTTCAGCGGTTTCAGGATGGATATCAACCTGGGGATGTGGGCTCAATTTTCTTAAACTATCCACCCATCTGTAGGATGAATGCAGATAATAGGGGTTTTTTGAACTGGTTAATACCAGGGGAAAATCAGGGTCGTCCTTTTCCGGAAGACCGTTAAATTGCGGCAGAGGCGGAAGATTAAATTTTTCGGCCGTACTCAAAGACAGCTCGACTTTGCCTGTAGGTGTTTTAAATCCGGAAGTTCGGTATTTATAAAACAGATCCTCTCCTTTTAAAAAACCGCGCTCAACAAACCGGGCGTAGCTGAGTCCGCCCGGCGCCAGGACATCTTCCAGAAAATCTTCGTAATTTTTGTGCCAGTATTTTGCAGGCGTGAGAGTTTTGCCCAGTTCATTGAGTATTTCCATGTCGGGCCGGCATTCTTCGGGCGGGTCCACCACCTTGGGCCGAGCCAGTATATAACCGTGGCCGATCCCGTAATGACCGATATCATTAAACTCAAAGTGGGAAGCCGCGGGAAGGACAATGTCTGCAAGACAGGCCGTCGGCGTCATGAACAGGTCGGATACGGCAAAAAAGTCAAGCTTCATCAGGGCGTCATATGTTTTGCGGCTGTCCGCATAGCCGATCAACGGGTTGACGCACTGCATGTACGCCCCTTTTACGGGATACGGAAACGATTCAAGCACCGCCTTTATGAAAAAGGCCGGAGGCACGATCATCATTCTCGGTATGGTGTGATGATAAGCGTGGATCATCTCTTTTCTCTTTGAAGGTATCAGATCCGCCCTGACAAATTTTCCCAAACCGAGGATTTTCGGATCATTTGCCTGGACGTTGCCGCCGGGCGCATCAAGATTGCCGCACACCGCCATCAGGCAGACCAGCGCTCTTGCCGTGTCAAATGTATTAATATTGTGTTCAATGGCATTTCCCCATTGAATAGCGGCCGGACAACATGCGGCGTAAGCTCTTGCGCTTTTTCTGATGAGTTCGGGCGAAACCCAGGTAATCGCAGAAACCATTTCCGGGGTATAATCTTTTACATGATCTGCCAGAGCGTCAAAACCATAAGTCCAGTTTTCAACAAAATCCTTATCATAAAGGCCCTCTTTGATGATCACATTTAAAAATCCAAGGGCCAGTGCATTGTCTGTTCCGGGTCTTAACTGGAGCCAGTATTTTGCCTTTTTAGCCAAATCGGTCTTTCTCGGATCTACAACAATCAGATCGGTCCCGCCTTTTGCCTGCTCCAGCAAAAGGCTGCATATCTCTCCTTCTTCGTTAGTGCTGGTTATATTGCTCCCCCAGAGCATAACCAGCCTGCTTTTATGATGAAAATTTGCAACGGGATAAAATCCGCAGGTGTGGATACCGGTTATTTCACGGGGAGCATGGCATACATCCTGATACCCTACAAGATTTGGGGAACCAAAGATATTCGCCAGACGGATCAAGAGGAAATGCTCCATCCCCTTTGGCATCCCCTGGCAAAAAGCAACGCCCCTTGCGCCGTACTTTTCTTTAACGGCATTTAATTTTTCACTGATTGTGTGAATAGCCTCAGCCCATGAAATTTTTTCCCACTCCCCTTCGCCCCGTTTTCCGATCCTCTTTATGGGATGTTTAAGCCGTTTGGGATGGACAAGACGCTCAGGAGAGGCCATGCCTTTTTGGCAGATATACCCTTTGTTCAAAAAACCATCCGGGTCCCCTTTGATCTTGACAATTTTGTTATTTTTAACGCCCACAAAAATGGAACACCCGCCATGATCCATTCTCGCGCAGTGTGTCTTAATCCAGCGGATATCATTTGTCATATAAAAACCTCCTTTCCCTGAAAATTACCTGACGCTGCCGGCGTCTTTATCCGCCCATATTTCCAGGCATTTCACAAGCTCAGGCGGCAGCGACGTCGATCCTCCTGTAAAACGGACGCAAACCATGTTAAATGTCGCCTCGGTACAAAGAACCGGTTTTTCTTCTTTGTCTTCACGATATATTTTCTGAAACATCTCCATACTGCGTTTCCGCCATCTTGAAACACCCGTATGAATTTTGATAATGTCATCGTAAGTAAGGGAAGCCCTGTATGTACATACAATCCTGGCAATGGCAAAATGGAGATGCTCCGCCATTAAAGATTTATATGGATATCCGATATCACGAAAAAAATTATCGCGCGCGGTTTCAAACAG
>JAUVKB010000088.1 GCA_030596405.1 Deltaproteobacteria bacterium | reverse complement strand
CTTATAAGAAATATCGGAGTATATGCTGACGGTGTGGTGTTTGCGATTCTTGCTATGAACCTCGTAAACCCGCTTCTGGATAAAATCAGACCAAATGCATTGGGAAAGGTAATTGAAAATGCGTGAAATGATAAAAATGGTTGTCATCATTACCATCTTATGTGCTTTTTCGGGCGGTCTTCTTGCTGCTGTCCGGAACGGAACAAAGGACAAAATTGAATATCAACAGCTTAAATTTGTTAAAGGGCCTGCAATACGCGAAATTCTCAAAGGATCTTCAAACGATCCGATTGTCGACAGGTTCAAGCTAAAAGTAGATGACGCAGAAAAAAGCTTTTTTGTCGGAATATTTGACGGAAACGCGGATACGGTTGCCTTTGAAAATTTCGGCAAAGGATTTGGGGGCGACATAGGGGTTATGCTGGGCGTAAATGTTAAAAACGATAAGATCGTCGCAGTTGGAGTGACGACCCATAGTGAAACACCGGGTGTAGGTTCCAAGGCAAAGACGGATCTTAAATTTGCAGCCCAGTTTGCCGGATTATTATTAAACGAAGATTTTAAGGTCAAAACAGACGGGGGACAGGTCGATGCCATCTCCGGCGCGACGGTTAGCTCCCGCGGCGTGTGTATGGCCGTATCTGAAGCGGGAAAGATATATAAACAGTTAAAACCCCGACTAATTAATAAATTAAGTGAATTTAACAAGTAGTAAGAACCAGACTTAATAATTAAGACCAAATTTAATAGTTAAGATTTAAATATAGGGGAGATCAAGATGGCAAAGTCTATCACTCAGGAATTCGTCAAAGGTCTATGGGATGAAATACCGCCTTTTCGGCTTGTCCTCGGTCTTTGTCCTGTATTGGCTGTTACCACGACAGTAGAAAACGGGCTCGGAATGGGGCTTGCGACCACATTTGTTCTGGTATGCTCCAATATGCTTGTTTCTTTATTAAGGGATATAATCCCTTCAAAGGTTAGAATTGCCTGTTTTATTGTTATAATTGCGACGTTTGTTACCGTCGTTGAACTTCTTATGCAGGCATTTACGTATCCTTTGTTTCTCAAACTGGGAATATTTATACCTCTTATTGTTGTTAACTGCATAGTCCTTGGCCGTTCAGAAGCTTTTGCGTTCAAGAATCCCGTCATGCCTTCACTGGCGGATGGTCTTGGAATCGGGATAGGGTTTACACTCTCTTTGGCCGCTTTAGGGGCCGTGCGTGAAATACTTGGAAGCGGAACTTTTTTTAACATTTCGTTATTCGGGCCGTCTTTTCAGCCCTTTTCATTGATGGTTGAAGCCCCTGGAGCATTTATTTGTCTCGGGCTTATGCTTTGCATCATGAACCTTGTTGGAAATAAATAGGAGAAAATTTAATGGGCGATTATATACTCCTTGTCATAAGCTGTATTCTTGTTAACAATATTTTACTTGCCCAGTATCTGGGAAATTGTCCTTTTCTTGGAACGTCAAAGAAAATGGAGACGGCTGTCGGCATGGCCATGGCCGTCGTTTTTGTCCTGGTTATGGCAGGTGTTATCACATGGATTGCCGATACTTTCTTTTTGAAGCGGTTCGGCCTTGAATATTTAAGGACAATTTCGTTTATTCTTGTTATTGCCGCTCTGGTTCAATTTGTAGAGATGTTTTTAAAAAAGAGTATCCCGGCGCTATATGCAGGATTAGGTATCTTTCTTCCGCTTATTACAACCAACTGTGCGGTTATGGGCGTTTGTTTGATCAATATTAAGGAAGAGTACACCTTTATGCAGGTCATTGTTTCATCGTTCGGCTATGCCGTTGGTTTTGGCCTTGCTCTTATTCTTTTTGCCGGTGTTCGGGAACGCATACTTCTGGCCAGAGTTCCAAAGCCGCTTCAAGATACGTCCATTGCACTGGTTACAGCAGGGATTCTCTCTCTTACATTTTATGCTTTCAAAGGAATGGTATAGGACCCGGAACAAAATAAAGATGAAATCCTATGCGATTAAATTACCAAGGAGGTAATCGTGACAGAAGCCGTTCTTTTCATGTTATTACTAGGTGGAGTATGTGGTTTGGTACTGAGTTTTGCCTCAAAAATTTTTTATGTGTATGAAGACCCCAGGATTGCTGAAGTTGAAGGTCTTTTAGCGGGAGCTAATTGCGGGGGATGCGGGTATGCAGGGTGTTCGGCTGCGGCTGTTGCGGTTGTTGAAGGTCAAGCCCCTCCCAGCGTATGCGTTATCTCCGGTTCTGAAACTGCGGCATTGGTCGCTGCCGTTGTCGGTGTGGATGCCGGAAGCGCGGAACCGATGCGTTCATACAACACATGTCAGGGAGGCGACCGGGCCGTGACAAAATATCATTACATGGGCATTAACAGTTGCCGGGCGTTAGCTGCCCTTTACGGCGGCATGCGGGAATGCAGTGTTGGATGCCTTGGCCTTGGTGATTGTGTCAGAGCCTGTGCTTTTGACGCGCTTAAGATAGGCCCTGACGGTTATCCTGTTGTTGATGAGGCAAAATGTGTGGGGTGCGGGGCATGTGAAAAGGTCTGCCCTAAAAACATCATGGAGATTAAAACCATGTCTGACAAACTCCTGCATCTTAACCAGTATGATGATCGTATTGCGCCGTGTCAGCAAACATGCCCAGCTGAAATTGACATACCAAAATACATTTCGCAGATTAGAAACAACGATTATGAAGGCGCTGTAAAGACTATCAGAGAACGGAATCCATTGCTTTTATCCTGCGGTCGTGTTTGTCCCCATCCTTGTGAAGATCTTTGCCGAAGAGGTATTGAAGATGAAGCCGTGTCCATAAACCAGCTAAAACGTTTTGTTGCAGATTATGAAATGAATTCAGGCAAACGGATCCCGATATCCTGTGCTTTGCCTACAGGCAAAAAAGTAGCTGTTGTCGGGGGCGGGCCTGCCGGTCTAAGCTGTGCATATTTTTTGCGCCGTTTGGGCCACGAGGTTACAATCTTTGATGCAATGCCTAAATTAGGAGGAATGATCCGATACGGAATTCCTGAATACAGGCTTCCAAAAGAAGTGCTTGCATGGGAAATTGAAGGTATTTTGAACTTGGGGGTTAAAAGCCGTGCCAACGTAAAGCTTGGACGTGATTTTGATATGGGCTCACTTGTTTCAGCCGGATATGATGCGATCTTTCTGGGCATCGGAGCCTGGAAAGATTACAGCCTTAAAGTTGAAGGAGAAGATCTTGACGGGTGCTTTACGGGCATCGACTTTTTGACCAGATTTGCCAAAAACCAGCAGGGCGACGGTGGAGATTCGATAAAGATCGGACAAAAATGTGCGGTTATCGGAGGCGGGAATACGGCTATCGATTGTGTTCGTACGCTTGTTCGACTAGGCGCAAAAGAGGTGACGATTGTTTATCGTCGTACCAGGAACGAAATGCCCGCCAACATGGTTGAAATTGAAGCTGCTGAACATGAAGGTGTAAAATTTGTATTTTTAGCCGCACCCGTTCGTGTTATTGCAGATGACAAAGGTAAGGCCAAACAACTTGAATACCTTAAGATGGAACTCGGCGAACCGGATGCCAGCGGGAGACGCCGTCCGGTTCCGATTGAAGGCTCGGAAACCCTCCTTGACGTTGATATGCTTGTTACAGCGATCGGGCAAGGGCCTGATGTATCCTTTAAAGAAGATGGAAAGCGTATGGATGATCTTGGAATCACCCGTTGGAATACCATTGATTCCGCAGATCCTGTAGCGCTTCAGACAAGCATACCTTATGTGTTTACAGCCGGGGACGCGGCAACAGGCGCCTCTTTGGTCGTTGAAGCCATCGGGGGAGGCAGAAGAGCTGCTCGATCAATTCACATGTTCCTTAGCGGCAAAGCAACAACGCCTCCGCCAAAAACGCTGTTTAAAAATCATATTCCAGGTTCGGTTTTTGATGCCGTTGACGGGATAAAACAGACGCCAAGGGTAAAAATGCCTGAACTTCCCGTTGATGAACGGATTAAAACCTTTGATGAGGCCGATCTTGTCATAAGTGAAGACGATGCCCTGGAAGAATCTATGCGGTGTCTTTCATGCTGTCTTAGCTGTTACAACAAAGACGTTGCCGATCTGCCTTTATAACGGGAACTTTTTAAAAGAAGCGAGAAAGTGGGTCGCTGACATCATTTATAAAAACAGGGACGAAATTCGTCCCTGTTTTATTTTGGCAAGAGTTGTGTTTAACTTAAATGTTGTTATTGCTTTCCCATGCCACCTTTCATCGGCCTTTTTTGTCCGCTAGACCTTCTCATCCTGTTCATTCTTTGCTCACGAAACTTTTCTACCAGCTTTTGGTACCTGTCAAATCCGAGCAGTTTTCGGATATCAATAAGATACTTAAACCGTTCAGTACTAAGACCTGTGCGGGCGTTTGTCAGCTTTTTGAACTGGGTCATACAGGCGGCCTCATCAAAATCCTTTTTCCCGAGGATCTGCTCCAGTTCAAGCTGTTCTTTTTCGACATTGCCTTTAAGATCGATCAGTTGTTTTTTGCTTTCCAAATACAACTCGTCAAGTTTTGACTGTTCTTCGCTCTTCAGGTCAAGCTCTTCAGCAATTTTTGGCATGCGCCACCATTTGCCGCCGGACAAAATCATCCCTTCCGGCTTGGGATTCCTTGCGAATCCGGTTCCTGATATTACAAAAAAAACGGCCACTGCAAAAAGTATTGTTCTTTTCATTTCAACCTCCTTATGCTTATGTTATTTGTTTTGCACATCTCTTCTACTACGCCATCAACATTGATTTTTGTTTGAGGTATAAAAAATACCCGTCGTTATTTTGTATTTTCGCAACAGGGATTACAAAATCCATAAATTCTTCATCCAGATAACTGTAATCTCCTTTAGAAACAAACAGACATGAATCCGGCAGAACATTATCTTCCAGTGCAAAAATTTCCGTCATAAGCTGCCTGTCTTTCTCTGTTTCCAGTAAAAGTTCAGCCGTCATATTTTTCTGTGGAACCTGAACCGACTGATACCACCAGAGCCCGATCATCAAAAGGGCAACAGCAAATCCCGCTGCATACACCGGCCTCCGCAGCCATGAATTTCGTGATGTTTCTGGAAAAAGAATAATTTTTTTGCGAGGCAAAGGAGCAAATTTTTTTGCCATCAGCCCGAAATTTTTCAACTCTTTTTCAAGCTGCTCTTTTTCCCCTTTGCATATGGAACATGTGAAAAGGTGCTCTCTATTACCGGAAGTTAAATCGTTTTCATCCACAACTGAAACGATCAGTCCGTTATGGTTAAGGTGCATATCTTTATTTTTCATTATAATTCTCCTTTGAACAGGTCACGGAATTCTTCATTTTGCCTGAACTTTTTTACTGCTCTGTACAAATGGGTTTTGACGGTGCTTTCACTTTTTTTTAAAACCTGCGCGATCTCCCTGATACCTAAATAATCAACAAACCGAAGCAGAAATATTTCACGTTCCCGCCTTGAAAGAATCCGGGCAAACCTGTGAAAATGTTTCCAGAATTCTTTCCGCATGAGGCAGTCCTCCGGATTGTCGCCGTCCTTTGCAGGAGTCTGCCTGTCATTATCTATCTGCATTGTTGTGCCCAAAAAAATCAGTATCCTTTTTTTTCTGTGAAAATCTTTAACACGGTTAAGCGCGATGCTAAACAGCCACGGCTTGAATTTGCCCGCGTCTTTTAAAACAGGCAGTTTTTTTAACATTTTCATAAAAATTTCCTGGGTTAAATCCTCGGCATCCATCTGTGATCTTGTCCGGTAATATACCATGCGGAATATATCATCATGGAAAGAATCGACCAGCCGCTCCATCGCGGTTCTGTCCCCTTTTTTGGCATTTTCTACTAATTTAACAATTTGGAAATTCATATCCATAAAGACCAGATTCGTTTTTACCTGCCATGCAGACAGTCAAGCAGGTATTTTTCATGACTTTTACGTTATATGACGATTCATATCATTCTTATGTTTACAAAGATTAAAAATTTAAGTTCAATAAGATCATGGCAAAAAGGATTGGCGGTTACGGCAGGAAAATCTGTTTAATATATTTATAAGTATCACCTTGTTCTGATAGATAACCGATAATTTTTCCGCTTGCAATCGGTTTCACTCAAGTTGTATAAATCCTGATCAGCATGCGGTATAGAGCCTGGATGGAAACTGTTCCAAAACCACGGATTTTGTATTTAATGAAAAAAATTTCCTTCATACACGCCAGCGATCTTCATATCGACAGCCCTTTTACGGGCATAGGCGCCCGGTCTGAAATTGTTGCAGAAGCATTACGTTCAGCAACGTTTGATGCTTTTGACGCCCTGGTCCAGCTCTGCATAGACAAACAGGTTCAGTTTCTGATTGTGTCCGGAGACATTTATGATGGAGCTGATCGCAGTTTAAGAGCGCAGCTCAAATTTTTAGACGGCATGAAAAGGTTGGCGAATCATAATATCAGCTCATTTATCGCTCACGGCAACCATGATTCAATTGACGGCTGGTCATCGACGATTAAATGGCCGGACAAGGTTCATATTTTCAAAGCAGACCCAGGCGAAACAAAACCAGGCGAAACAAAACCGGTTGAAACAAAAACGATTAAAATAAATGGGGAACCGGTTGCCGCAATCTCGGGAATCAGCTACGGCAGCCGAAACGAAAGACGTAACCTGGCAAAAAAATTTAAAGCAGCCGATCCCGATCTTTTTCAGATAGGTGTACTCCATTGCAATTGTGGCGGCAATACGAACCACGAAAATTATGCGCCGTGCCGTCTGGATGACCTGACAAAAACCGGTTTTGATTACTGGGCGCTCGGCCATGTTCATGAAAAGAAAATTTTAAACAAAAATCCGTATGTTGTTTATTCAGGCAATACACAGGGGCTCAGTATACGAGAAACCGGGGAACGCGGTTGTTATCATGTTGTGGTTGACGAAAATCGCCATGTCGATATTGAATTTTGTCCGCTTGATGCCATCAGGTGGTTTACAGCAAGAATCGATATAACCGATATCGATTCTATCGACGGTCTGGATATTAAAATTGTAAAATCTATCGACCGGTTAAGGGAACAAGGCAAAGGGCGTCCCGTGATTTGCCGGATTTTTCTGACCGGCAGAGGATTGCTTTACAAAGACTTAAGGCAGAAAGCTGCCGTGCCTGATCTTCTGGAAAGAATACGTGAGACCGGACTTTTAGAAGATCCATTTGTATGGGTTCAGAATTTTGAGGTAAACTGCCGACCGGAAACAGATCTGGAAAAACGCCGCGATTTAAACGATCTGCTTGGGCAGGTATTGCGTATATCAAAAAATATCGGTGATGCAGGCAAGGATTCCCAGGCGTTAAAAGATGCTTTAATGCCCGCGCTTTGCGGCCTGTACGAAAATTACCGCATTGCAAAGTTTCTCGATCCTCCTTCCTGTGACGATCTTAAAAAAATTCTTCAAGATGCCGAACTTTTGTGTGTCGACCTTCTGGAAACCGACCTATGAAAATATCGTCTATCCATATTGATGGTTTCGGTATTTTTCACAACGAGTCGATTCCCAAATTAGATTCCGGCCCCAAATTAGATACCGGATTAGTCTTGTTTCAGGGCAACAACGAGTCTGGAAAATCGACGCTTCTGGGCTTTATCAGAACGATTCTTTTTGGTTTTCCGCGGGCAAATTCCCGTGATCCTAGTTACCCGCCTCTTTCAGGCGGCGCTCCAGGCGGCCGTATCGGCCTGATTGTAAACAACAGGGAATATATTGTTGAACGCAAACCCGGGAAAAGCGGGGGGCTTGTAACGGTAAGCGGCGCTGATAAAGATACTGGACAAAATGAACTGCTTTTACAATTGCTATGCGGCATAACATACGAGGCATTTAAAAATATATACGCTTTCAGCCTGTCGGAACTGCAAACGATAGAGACCCTGAAAGCTGAAAGTGTAAAAAGTGTTATTTACGGAGCCGGAACAGGAACCGCGATGCTTGCCCTGCCAAAGGCTGAAAAACAGATAAAAGACAAGCTCGATTTACTGTTTAAACCCGGAGGGAGCAATCCTTTAATTAATAAGCAGACGGCAAAACTCGAGCATATCCGTTCCGAGCTGCGCAAAGCATCAAAAGGGATCTCTGAATATGATCGTGCATGTGACGAGTTAAGACAGATGGACGGTCATATCAAGACGCTTGGAAATGATCTGGCTATGTCCAGGCTGAACATGAATAAATTCAGTTCCTACGACCATCTTTGGCCGGAATGGCTTTTTTTGCAGGAATGTAAAACAGGTCTTGCACAATCCCCGGTCGGACAAGTCGTGGAAATATTTCCGGAAAACGGCCTTGTTAGGATGGAAAAAGAGCTTGACTATCATTTAAATTATCAAACCCGTTTCAATCAACTTAAAGAAGAGCTTGTGCAATTATCAAAAGAAGCAAAAAATCTGGCCGTGGACAAAAAGCTTGTAAACGAGGCCGATACAATTGCGTTTTTGTCTGAAAATCGAAATGACTATATTGAAAAATGCAGGTCATTGCCCCTTAAGGAGCAGGAGAAGAAAACTCTGGAGTTGGAAATAAAAGGGTTGTCAGGCAGACTGGGGGAAAACCGGCCGGAAGAAAGACTGAGGAAAATCGACAGATCTATTTTTGCTCTTGACGCCATATATGAGCATGAAGAAAAACTCAATCGCCTTGAACGGGATTTTGATACGGCCGGCAAGATCCTTTCCGACAAAAAGGATCAACATGAAAAATTGGTCAAAGAAGAAATCGCAGCAGCAGAAACAATAAAACAATCAGGCGGCGCCGGCATTATAAT
>JAUVKB010000247.1 GCA_030596405.1 Deltaproteobacteria bacterium | reverse complement strand
CATGTGGAAGCCGCCATCCGGATTTTTAACCTTTTTTACCGTTATAACGCCGTAACTTGTTTTAACGTTAACATATTCTCTGTTAAGCAGTCTCCTTTTGACCTCATAACATCTTACGCCCAATGAAGTGGTTTCAGATAATATTCTACGGATAACGGCATCCTGAGTGTTTCTGTCGCAAAGCACCTCTAACATTGTTCCCGGCCTGTTTTTCTTCATAAATACCGGGATCCAGTAAACATCTAAAGCGCCGTCGGCAAACAGGCGGTCCATAACAAAACCGAAAATTTCAGGATTCATATCATCAATACAGGTCTTTACGACAACCACAGTGTCGGACTCAGTGTCGGATATAACATCGGGGAAAGTCCCTGTAATGACACGCAACAGGTTCGGAACGGATTCAAGCTCGCGTTTTCCTGCGCCGTAACCTGTTTTTTCGATTATCATCTCCGGCATATCGCCAAAAGATTCAGCAAGTGTTGCAATGATTGCAGCGCCTGTCGGAGTTACCTGTTCAAAAGCGATTCCTGAGCCATATACAGGTATCCCTTTGAGTATGGCAAGGGTTGCAGGCACAGGCACAGGCAAGATCCCGTGCCGGCAGGAAACAAACCCGGTTCCCAAAGGAAGCCTTGATGCAATGACCTTGTTAATCGATAGATATTCAATACAAAGCGCCGTGCCCGCTATATCGACAATTGCATCGATCCCCCCTGTTTCATGAAAATGGACTTTTTCCTTGGGGCGCCCGTGAATCCCGGCTTCGGCCACGGCAATCCTTTCAAATATTTCAAGGGTTGTTTCCTGAACATTTGTCGATAACGGGCTGTTTCTTATAATCGCTTTTATTTGGGCATAATTTTTTGACCCTGCATCGTCTTTGGCATGAACATAAACATTTTTTGCGCCGATCCCGTTGCGAAAAACGGTTTCAAGGGATAAGTCAAAACCTGTCAGCGGAATCTTTTCCAGAGTCTCTTTTAACCATTTTACAGGTACGCCAAGATCAATAAGAGCCCCTAACGTCATGTCCCCGCTTATACCTGAAAAGCAGTCAAAATATGCCGGCATATTTTATTTGTCTCCTTTTTTTGAATGCACAATTATTATCTCGAGCAGCAATTCAACCGTCCTTGTCATATCATCAAGCCGGATCGATTCCCGCACAGTGTGCATATCACGCATACCCGTGCCGATAACACCGGTTATAATACCGTTTTCAAAAAAAATATTGGCGTCGGAACCCCCGCCTGTTGTTTTTACAGATAGCTTTCTTCCAAGATTCGCAGCCGCTTTTTGAGCAAGCAGGACAACAGGGTGATCATCGTAAATGTTTGTAAGGGGGAAATCATGATCAATCGATACTTCAAGGCGCGGCAAACCGCTGCCGGGGAAAATGGACTTGTATTTTTCAACAACGGCCGTAAAGGACGATACAATTCTGTCGGCAACTTTGTTTAACTTTTCATTGTCATGGCTTCTGACCTCGCCCTTGATTGTTACAAGATTCGGCACGATGTTTGTGGCGATACCCCCTTTGACCATGCCGATATTACATGTTGTTTCATGATCGATCCTTCCGAGATTAAGCCCGGCAATCGCATTGCTTGCGATAAAGATCGCGTTTATCCCTTCCTCAGGAGCAACTCCGGCATGAGCGTCTTTACCGTAGAGTTTTAATTCCAGTCTGATTGCGGCAGGCGCGCGCGTAACGATTCCTTCCGTGCCGGAAGTATCGAGAGTATAACCATATTTTGACGCAATCAAATTAAAATCAAGATTTTTGGCGCCTAAAAGACCGATCTCCTCGCAAATTGTAAAAACAAGTTCCAGAGGACCGTGGGGTATATTATTTTCCTGAAGAACCATTATTGTTTCAAAAATAATCGCTATCGCACTTTTATCGTCGGCTCCCAATATTGTTGTGCCGTCACTTGTAAAAATACCGTCTTTAAATACAACTGCAATTCCCCTCCCGGGTTCAACCGTATCCATGTGGGCATTAAGAAGAAGCGGGGGAACTCGGATGTTCCCATTAAACCTGGCAATAAGGTTTCCGGTGTTGCCCCCGATCTTTTTCCCGGCTCCGTCAACATATGTTTTCCCCCCCATGGACTCAAGTTTTTTTCTGATTTCATTGCAAACAGCGCCTTCTTCTTTTGAAACACTGTCGATTTTCACAAGATGCTCAAAGATCTGTGCAAGTCTGTCTCTATTTACCATTTTTTATCCTGTTTTTTCGCATGCAAACAGTATCGGTTTTGCGCCCACAAAATTATTGACAAAAAAACACAAAAAAACCATTATACTCTAAATTTTTAAAATAGCAATTTTCAAACGGAAGTGCGCAGCTCACTGGTGGGGTTCCCGGACTTCAAATCCGGTGTGGGGCGCTAAAACCGTCCCGGGTGGGTTCGATTCCCATGCACTTCCGCCATGGTAAAATAGCAATAAAACAAAAAGGTTAGCCATTACCGGCTAACCTTTTTGTTTTTAAGGGGCTGTATTGCTAAAAATCAAATTCCGTCAAATTGTCCTAAAAAGGCATTGTTAATTTAATATAGCTGTGCTATTGTGAGGTCTCAACTTATAACAGGGGGTCTTATGGCTATTTGTCCAAAATGCAGTTCTGAAAAATGCGTGAAAGATGGCATTGTAAAAGGAAAGCAACGTTATCGTTGTAAATTTTGTAATTTCAGGCACACCGTTTTACATCGCGGAAAAAGTCCTGATGTAAAACGGCAAGCGCTTG
>JAUVKB010000018.1 GCA_030596405.1 Deltaproteobacteria bacterium | reverse complement strand
TGACGCCCGCTGCAATGATCTTGTAAGCGCAATAAAAACAATTCTATGCAGAAACGACACTGGAGACCGGATCGGTCTTTTCGGCAGCAGCATGGGCGGAGCTGTCTGTCTGTCCGTATTAAATCGATCTGATATAAAAAAATCGATAGATTCTATTGTTGTTTTTGCGGCCCCGATAAAAAGCAGTTCCATAAGCAACGTACTTGAAAAACCGGGCGATTCAAACATGCCTGAACAACCATTTGACAAAAAGAGCCTTGAATTCGACGTATCAGACATGCTTTCAGGCATTCAAAATATTCTTATATTTCACGGCGATTCAGATACTGTTGTACCGCCTTCCCATGGCAGGGAAATATACCTTAAAGCTGGAAAGCCAAAAAAACTTATTATACAGAGACACGGAGACCACCTGATGAGTGATGCAGCACACCAGAAAAAATTTATCGGGGAAGCTGTCGCCTGGTTTAAAATCGGACTGGTTTAAAACAGGATTTGAAATTTTTTATAAAACCGTCTGATTTTGATTCAACTTTTTGATTCAATAACCCTTTTTGTCTCCTGCGCGATCTTCAACTCCTCATTTGTCGGGATCACCAGAACATTGACTTTGCTGTCCGGAGGACTAATTTTTCTGATTCCGTTTCCGGCCATGCTGTTTTTTTCAGGGTCGATCTTGATACCCAGCCTGTTTAATCCACTGCATGACCGTTCGCGGATATATGGTGCATTTTCTCCTATACCGGCTGTAAAAACTACACAATCAAGACTCTCCAGAGCCGCAAAATATGCGCCGATATACTTTTTTATACGGTAGGTGTACACTTCTATAGCAATTTTTGCCTGTTTATCACCAGCGTCTTTTTTCTTAATAACTTCCCGCATATCATTAGTTCCGCACATTCCTTTTAAACCACTTTCCCTGTTCAGAAGCGCATCAATTTCTTTAAGAGACATTTTAAGGTGATCTGCCAGGAAAAAGGGAAGCGCAGGGTCAACATCACCCGAACGGGTTCCCATTACCAGTCCTGCAAGAGGCGTCATGCCCATTGAGGTGTCCACACATTTCCCTTTTTTTATTGCCGCCATGCTGGCCCCGTTTCCGATATGAATGGTAATGAGATTAAGCTCTGTAAGCGGTCTGCCCAGATACTCCGCAGCCCGCTCAGCGACAAAAGCGTGTGAGGTGCCGTGAAAACCATAACGTCGCACTTTGTGCCGCTCATACATCTCGTGAGGGATGGCATAGAGAAAGGCACAAGCAGGGATGGTCTGGTGAAAGGCCGTATCAAATACCGCGACCTGCGGTGCATCCGTAAAAATTGATCCGGCCACCTCAATCCCCATTAGATTGGGAGGATTATGTAATGGGGCCAAAGGGATGTTTTTCTTGATTGCTGCAATTACGTTTTTATCAATAATCGTGGTTGAGTGAAACGCCTCCCCGCCATGGACAACACGGTGACCCACAGCGGAAATATCGGTTTTGTCCGCGATGACCCCATCTTTTGGATCGACCAGCAATTTCACGATGCGATTCAGCCCGTCATAGTGGTCGGCAATCAGTCCTTTTTGCACTTTTTCTATCGATTCACCACCGGGCAGAATTTTTTTATGGGTTAGAAGGCTGCTTTCTTCGCCGATTTTTTCGGCCAGGCCCCCTGCCAGTATTTTATAATGGCCGACATCGAACAATTCATACTTGATGGATGAACTTCCCGTATTGATGACGAGTATTTTCATGTTGCCTTTTCCGATTGTGCCTGAATCGCGGTAATTGCAACGGTGTTCACTATATCCGCGATTGTGCATCCGCGGCTCAGGTCATTCACAGGATGTCTGAGTCCCTGAAGGACAGGCCCGATGGCAACTGCTCCAGCCGATCTTTGAACCGCCTTGTATGTGTTATTCCCGGTATTCAGATCAGGAAAGATAAAAATCGTGGCCTTTCCTGCAACATCACTCTCAGGCAACTTGGTTTTTGCCACAGCGGCATCAACGGCTGCATCATACTGGATAGGCCCTTCGATTTTCAGGCCTGGAAAAGCTTTTTTGGCTTTTTCTTTTGCAATTCCGGTTGCTTCCCGGACCTTGTCCACATCCGCTCCTTTGCCTGAATTGCCTGTTGAATAGGACAGCATGGCTACGATGGGATCAATGCCGAAACTTTTAGCGGTCTGTGCCGAGCTGAGCGCAATTTCAGCCAATTGATTTGCGTCTGGATCAGGATTTACCGCACAGTCACCGTAGACAAGCACCCTGTTTTTAAGACACATAAAAAACACACTCGAAATAATGGAAAACCCCGGTTTTGTCTTGATAATTTGAAGCGCGGGCCGAATAGTTTCCGCTGTATTATGAACAGCCCCGGAGACCATTCCATGGGCATCGCCTTTATACACCATCATTGTTGCAAAATAGCTTACATCGCTCATAATATCACGTGCATTTTCCTTTGTAATCCCTTTGTGTTTCCTTAAATCGTAATATGTCCCGGCATAGTCATCAAAACATTCGGATTTTAAGGGCTCAACGATATTTGCGGTACTCATCCTCAGCCCTAATTGCGCAATCTTGTCATGTATCAGCTTTTCATTGCCAAGAAGAGTTATGTCCACCACCTCCCTACGAAGCAGGGTTTCGGCAGCCCTCAAGATTTTTTCTTCCCCTGCCTCGGGCAGCACTATGTGTTTCTTGTTTGCCCTGGCTCTTTGCAGCAGCTCATATTCGAACATCTTCGGGGTGACAATGGTGGTCCGGGTCGTAATGATTTTTTTTCCCAATTGCGCTACATCAACGTTTTTTTCAAAAATTGCCAGGGCCCGCGTAATCTTCCGGGCGTCATCGGGTAATATCCTGGCGTGGATCCTGTCAATTTCTGTGGCTATTGGGAAGGTATTGCCTTTGACGCTGATAATCGGCACTATCTGAGGGAAGCCTTTTATTAATTTCCATATGGATTTTTCGGGCTTCAAACCGCCGGTCAATACGATCCCGGAAATATTTTTCATGGACGTGGAGGAAACCGCTGCCAGACATGCGACGATCACATCCGCCCTGTCTCCGGGAGTAATAACAAGCGCCCCTCGTTCTATTTTTTTTAAAAAGTTTTGCAGTTGCATCGCCGCCACAGTAAAATTATACACATGCCGGTTAAGCTGCTCCTCCCCGTATAACACCTCAGCGCCCAAAATATCGGCAATTTCACCCACAGTCGGTTTTCCGAGAAATTTTTCATCCGGTATAGTGTAAATCAACTGTTCTTTCGTGAAGTCGCTGTTGTTTAGAAGGCTGACAACCGCCTTGCTGTTTTTTGGCTCTACTTGATTAACGATTGTGGCGATAGTATGGCATCCCTTGTTAGTCAAGGACTCAAGTGCAAATTCGACGGATCGGACTGCATCATCCGTATTTTTCCGGTGTGCATTTGCCACCAATAAAACCGGGCATGCCAGATTTTTGCTGATCTCTGCATTGATATCAAACTCAAAAGCGGCAGTGGAACTGGCAAAGTCAGTCCCTTCACACAAAATAAAATCGCAAAATTCCCTCAGCTGGTCATATTTTTTGATTATTTCTTCGATCACTTCCGCTTCCCTGCCGAGTGAAACCATTTCGATTGCTTCTTTTCCGGTAAGGCCATACATCTTGTCGTAGGGAATTTTGAGATCAAAATATGATGAGATAAGATGGATATCATCATCACGTTCTTTTAGGCCTGATTTTAGACTTGATTTTAGATCGGGAACAATCGGTCGGAAAAATCCGACCCTGTCAATTTTTCGCAGCAGTAACTCCATTACCCCTAAACTAATGGCCGATTTCCCGCTCCTTGCTTTAGTGGCGGTAATATAAAGATTGTTTGACATGGCAACCTCCGGATTTTCTTAAGTCACAAGCCGTGAACGGCTACGGTATTGCTTATACAGTCTGCCCGAATATAAGTGGAATCGCCTGCTCATATATTTGCTGCCAAAGTTTTTCCCCGCCGAAAGTTTCGATATAAACCTTCATTTTAGGCTCGGTTCCCGACGGTCTAATCGCAAACCAGGAGCCATCACCGAGCACTACTTTTATGCCGCCGACAGGAGCTCCGTTTCCGGGAGCTGATGTCATAACCGCCTTAACAGGTAAACCGGCTACGGAAGAAATTTTGACTGTATCAGGAGTCAGGCCTTTTAATACTTCCTTTCGGCTGTCGGTGATCGGGCCGTCTACCCTTTTATAGTATGGTTTGCCGTACTGAGGAACTAAAACATCGTTATAAATTTCAGCAGGAGTTTTTTGTGTTTTTGCCAGGATTTCAGCAGCCAGCAAGGTAAGGCAAAAACCGTCTTTATCTGTTGTCCAGGCGGTTCCGTCCTTTCGCAAAAAAGATGCTCCGGCGCTTTCCTCTCCTCCAAAGGCCAGCTTACCTTCCAGCAAACCGTGCACAAACCATTTGAAACCTACGGGAACCTCATAAAGTTTTCTGCCCAATCCCGCAACAACCCTGTCAATCATACTGCTGCTTACCAATGTTTTACCCACGCCAAGATCTTTTTCCCATGCAGGCCTGTTCTGTAATAAATACCAGATGGCCGTCGATAAAAAATGGTTGGGATTCATAAGGCCGTCCGGGCAGACAATACCATGCCTGTCGAAATCCGTATCATTGCCCCAGGCAATATCAAATTTGTCCGCCATAGTGATAAGATTTGTCATTGCATAAGCAGAAGAACAATCCATTCTTATTTCTCCGTCCGAATCAAGAGGCATAAAACTGAATGCAGGATCGACAAGTTTGTTGACGACCTTGATATTTAAACCGTATTTTTCGGCAATAGGCTCCCAAAAATGCACTCCGGCGCCCCCCATCGGATCCGCCCCGATTCTAAGCCCGGCATTTTGAATCGCTTCCATGTCAATCACGTTTGACAGAGAATCGACAAATGGAGTAATAAAATCCTGCTCAATGGTTGTATCAGCCTTTCTTGCTTTTTCATAAGGGATTCTTTTGATTTCTGAATTGTTCCTGCTCATCAATTCATTTGCCCTGTCTTGAATCAATCCGGTCACATCCACGTCAGCGCCCCCTCCGTGAGAAGGATTGTATTTAAAACCTCCATCACCGGGAGGATTGTGGGAAGGCGTAATTACTACACCGTCTGCAAATTCTTTTTTATTCTTTTTGTTATGATTCAATATTAAAAAAGAAATAACCGGAGTAGGGGTGTATTCATCTTTTGCGTGGATAACGACTCTTACTTTATTAGCGGCAAAAACTTCCAGCGCTGTCCTGAATGCAGGCTCTGAAAGTGCATGGGTGTCAAAACCTAAAAACAAAGGGCCGGTTATCGACTGTGCTGCCCGGTATTCACAAATAGCCTGGCTTATCGCGGCAATATGCTTTTCATTAAAAGTCCCTTTAAATGACGACCCCCTGTGCCCGGATGTTCCAAATGCAACAGGATACAGGGAGCTGCCGGTATAGTATGATGAAATCAATTTGGGAATATTTATCAGTATGGAATTGGGCGCCGGTTTTCCTGCTAAAGGATGCAATGTCATTTTATTTTCTCCTTTTGGTATAAAAATATAACCCTCTCTTCGTGCATCGGAGTCCGTTTTTATATTTTAAATCAAGCTCTGTTGCTGTTTTAATCAACCTTTTATCTTCTGTCCATATATGCATCATTGATGCATATATGGCAATAAAATTTATTGTTTTTTTGGGTAGTTCGAAGTAAAAATTGAAAAGCTTCATTTACTGATACAGAGCCTGGGAACACCTTTGCTACATCTGTTTTTAAACGTACTGTAGTTCCAAAAAAAACTTTTCCGTTCAGGGCTAACTGACAATATCTCCGGGCATTGCGGGATAATTGATATTCTTTAGCCTATCCATCTGGGTAGTTAGGTCTGTATTTTTGGGTAAAAATTATGGAAAATGGTTGCATATAAATCCAAAATTGCGTTAAAATAAAATTTTTTAACACGAGACCTTTGCAAATGCAAAATTGAATGTTTTGCAAAGGTTTCTACACAGGATTGGAAAGATAATTATGCATTATGAAGGAAATATTATAAGGCCTCCCAGTGAAGCCAACAGCATATTACTCCAGGTAACCGTCGGGTGTTCACACAACAAGTGTGCATTCTGCGGGGCATACAAAGGGGAACGTTTCCGCATAAAATCAGACTCGATTATTATGGAGGATATCGCCTTTGCGGCAAAATATTGCAAGCGCCAGCGCCGTTTGTTCCTCTGCGACGGAGACGCGCTTATAATTCCCCAGAAGCGTTTGCTTAAAATACTTGTAGATATTGAAAAGCAGCTTCCCTGGGTTACACGTGTGGGTCTGTATGCTAATGCAAAAAGCCTGAAAATGAAGACCTTTGATGAATTGAAAGAGCTGAAATCACACGGCCTTAGCATTGCGTATATGGGTCTTGAAACAGGCGATGACTACACCCTGAAAAAAATAAATAAGGGCTCAAGTGCAAAAGCAATGATTGAAATGGGAAAGAAAGCGAGAGAAGCCGGAATAAAGCTTTCGATTACCGTACTTCTTGGAATTGCAGGCAGGGAACGTTCAAAAATACATGCACAGGAAACAGGAAGGGTTCTTTCAGAAATAGATCCTGAATATGTTGGAGCATTAAGTCTTATGCTGATGCCGGGCACGCCGTTGTATAATGAATATGAAGCAGGAGAATTTTTGCTTCTTGAACCTGATGAAATGCTGGAAGAACTTAGAACCATGATATCTAATACCAACCTTTCAAGAGGTCTTTTTCATGCAAATCATGCTTCAAATTATCTGCCGATAAAGGCACGGCTCCCAAAAGATAAAGAAGAAACTTTAAAGCTTATCGATACGGCGCTTGCAGGCAAAGTTGCGCTTAAGCCGGAATGGCTGCGGGCGCTCTAAATTATTTTGATTTTAAATGACGGTATTGCAAAAAAATATATGAACGGTTTTGGGTATTTTGTAATATGAAAGGAGAAAAAATGAGCATGGGCTTTCCGGAAAGCCGGACAACAACAGATGACCTGTGTATTAATACTATCCGCACCCTTTCGATGGATGCTATTCAAAAGGCCAATTCGGGCCACCCCGGCGCGCCCATGGGGCTTGCGCCGGCGGCCTATGTTTTGTGGACCCGCTTTCTAAAACATAATCCTGCAAATCCTGATTGGCAGGAGAGGGACCGTTTTGTACTTTCCGGCGGGCACGCATCCATGCTTCTTTACAGCCTTTTTTATCTTACAGGATATAATATAAGTCTGGATGATATAAAAAATTTTCGCCAATGGGGGAGTAAAACTCCAGGGCATCCCGAATACGGGTGTGTTCCAGGTGTAGAAACAACGACCGGCCCTTTGGGCCAGGGCTTTGCAAATGCCGTGGGAATGGCGATGGCCCAAGAGCATCTTGCAGCGGTTTTTAACCAGTCTGAAAATAAAATAGTTAACCACTATACTTTCGTAATGTGCGGCGACGGCGATATGATGGAAGGGATCACGAGCGAAGCCGCATCTCTGGCAGGGCACCTCGGACTTTCAAAGCTAATCTGTTTGTATGACGACAACAAAATTTCCATCGAGGGGAGTACCGACATCACATTTACGGAAGATGTGGCCATCAGGTTCAGGGCCTATAACTGGCATGTTCAGAAAGTAGAAGACGGAAATGACGTGGAAGCGATTTGCAATGCAATCGAAAACGCAAAAGCCGAAGACCAAAAACCGTCTCTTATTATGCTGCGTACCCATATTGCGTTCGGCAGCCCCAATAAACAGGATACCGCAGATGCCCACGGCGCGCCGCTCGGAGAAGATGAAATCCGTCTTACAAAAAAGAACCTCGGATGTCCTGAAGACGCATCTTTTTTTGTGCCTGACCAGGCGCTCGAAGTATTTAGAAAATGTATTGAAAAGGGAAAAACGGCTGAATCAAAATGGCGGGAAAATTTTAAGTCATACAGCAAAGAGTGCCCGGATCTTGCAAAAAAACTGATCGATTCGATAAATAATACTTTGACTAAAGGGTGGGATGAAAGCCTGCCGGATTTTTCAAAAGAGCAGGGTCCTCTGGCGACCCGCGCCGCTTCAGGCAAAATACTCAACGCACTTGCCGAAAAAATACCTTCGATAATGGGCGGCTCTGCCGATCTTGCTCCGTCAAACAATACGATTTTAAAAAATTCCCATGAATTCCAAAAAAATAGTTATGAAGGCCGAAATATCCGTTTCGGAGTCAGGGAACATGCAATGGGAGGGATATTGTCGGGAATGGCGCTTCATAAAGGGATTCGACCCTATGGCGGGACCTTTCTCGTGTTTGCCGACTATATGCGTCCTTCCATACGGCTTGCCGGTCTTATGAAACTGCCGGTGACATATGTTTTCACCCATGACAGCATCGCAGTTGGCGAAGACGGGCCGACCCACCAGCCCGTTGAACACCTTGCCGTATTGAGAGCCATCCCCGGTCTTACGGTTATCAGGCCGGCGGATGCAACCGAAACACTTGAGGCGTGGCGCGAGGCGGTTAAAAACACAGACGGTCCAGTAGCCCTGATCCTGAGCCGCCAGAAACTTCCCATAATAGATCAGACAAAATACGGCTCTGCAAAGGGATTGGAAAACGGGGCTTATATTTTGGCGGATTCCAAGGAAAAACCTGATATAATATTTATAGCAACAGGTTCTGAAGTTCATATCACGCTTGAAGCTGTGGATTTGCTTGAAAAGAAAAATATTTCATCCAGGGTCGTCAGCATGCCCAGTTGGGAACTTTTTGAAAAAACTTCACAGGAATATAAAGACGATGTCCTTTTACCGGATGTATCCTCACGCATCGCGGTAGAGGCCGGGCATCCCATGGGATGGGAGCGGTATGTTGGAAACTCCGGCAAAATTATCGGTATAACAAGTTTTGGCGCGTCTGCGCCGGGCGGAACGGTTATGGAAAAATTCGGGTTTACCGCTGAAAACATTGTGCAAAAGGCTCTTGATTTGTTGAATAGATGATAACAGGGCGGCATGAAAAGGCGATGGCTCGATTTATTATTTATCTTTAAAAAAAATTTATAAATGCGCTTTTAATAAAAAGGAGGTATGTTATGTCGGGAAAAAATATCGATGTTTCAGCAGATTATAAAAGGGCTTTAGAAATTGGTCGTCCGCCGAATATTGTTAAGCTGTTTCCCAATTCAAAGGCTCTGATTGTCAGCGGCAAGTTTATAGATATGGCATTGATTGCAAAGGGCAAGGCCATGACTATATCCGCTAACGGCAGGAATTACTCCATAGTCAGAGGAGTCCTGCAGGCAGCGCAAAGGGCAAACGCCGCTATACTGATTGAAATCGCCAAGTCGGAAGGTGGGGCAGACGCATATTGCGCTGTAAATTACTGGAATATGGCAAGAGTGGTCGATGCTCTATGCAACGAGATGAATATTACAATACCCGTTGCTATCCACGCAGATCATTATGGAATCAAGAAAGAGGAAGATGTTGAACCGGCAAAGACAGAAATTCCCACACTCTTTGAGGCAGGCATTACATCGATTGCCATAGATGCTTCACATTTGACTGACGACAAGAATCTGCTTGCAAACATAGAGCTTAACCCGTTTATACCTGAATGGGCTGGGCTTGAAACCGAGGTGGGTGAAATTAAAGGTAAACAAGGTCTTTCAACCGTGGATGAAGCTTTGTTTCTCATCCAGGGGTTAAATGCGCATGGTATTTTTCCGAACTGGATTGCATTAAACAACGGGACAACCCACGGCATAGAAGAGAGCGATCAGGGGATACAGATCGAGTTGACCATGCAAATTCATAACGCCCTGAAAAAATATGGGCTTTCCGGCGCTCAGCACGGCACATCAGGAAACAATTCAGACAGATTAAGACAGATAGCATCTACAACCAATACAACCAAGGCAAATGTCGCGACAGCTCTTCAGATGATTTCATGGGGCCTTGAGGTTAACGATTACGGAAACGCAATACTTGATGATCAGGGCAATTTTATCAAGGTAACCGATGAAGGCGTAACGGAAAAAATTTGGGCTCAAATGGTCGATTATGCCGACTCAAAGGGGATCAAGGGCGGAAATTATAAAAAACTTAACCTCCCTTTTGAAAACAAACTGGTGAGCCAGCCTGAAAAAATCAGAAAAAGGATGGCCAAACGTGTTGAAGATTTTGTCCATAACCTGCTTGTAAATGTATTTAATGCAAATGATACGGCTCCTCTTGCTGTAAAGGCAATACTTGAAGCCGGGACCTATGATCCGGGGCCGAAGGCAACAAGGATTGAAAATCCAGGCGAATGGACGCGGGAAAAGATCGTTAAACGCTCTGAATCGATTGATACCGACAAGGGGCCGAAAGGAGATTTTGACGATTAAAATGCAGAAAAAAATATATTGCCATTATTGCGGAGGAAAGCTTTCCCAAAAGTTTATGGAAGGAAAAAATCGTCTTTTCTGCAAGAGCTGCAATAAGCCGATTTACGAAAACCCGATACCGGCCTCTTGTATTGTAGTGCCGGATAATGAGGAAAATGTCCTGCTTGTTAAGAGAAGTATAGAGCCGAAAAAAGGGTACTGGTGTCTTCCAGGTGGATTTATGGAACTTGGTGAAAACCCGGATCAGTCAGCCTTAAGGGAGCTTAAAGAAGAGACCGGTCTCTCAGGCCGAATCGATATGCTCCTTGGGATTACATCCAATGTCAGCCCTGTCTATTTTACCGTCCTTATGATGGGCTATCTTGTAAAAGATTATACAGGCGTTTTAAAGGCCGGAGACGACGCTGCCGATGCGGCATGGTTCCATCCTGAAGAACTGCCGGAGATTGCATTTGAGAGTCATTTAAAATTCATAAGGACATATTATGCCGCCTATGCCGTCTGAATTTTGCGGCTTTGCAAAAAATCTTTTTTACGGGAGCATCGGTTTTGATGTTCCCGTAAAGAGTTCTACAATTACATCAACCCGGGGATATTAAGCCCACCGGTAAGTTTGCTCATCTGTTCGGAAACCATTTCCTGAGATCTTGTTAAAGCATCATTAATCGCTGCGAGTATTAAATCCTGCAACATTTCCACATCATCGGATTCGACAATTTCCTTTTCAATATGGATTGATACTATCTGCTGTTTACCATTTGCGACAACTTTTACCATACCTCCGCCGGAAGAAGTTTCAACAGTCTTATCGGCCATCTCATTTTGCAGTTTTAACATTTTGGACTGAAGCTTCTGGGCCTGCTTCATCATATTTCCCATGCCTTTCATTGATATACCTCCTATAAAATCTTGACGTCTACAACCTCGCCGTTAAAAATTTCTATTGCATCAGAAACCAGGGGGTGGTCTAAAGCCGCCTGTTTCAACCGATTGTCCAGCGAATTTTTAATGTTCCGTTTTTTTTTGGCTGTAATTATAATATCCATCTTTCTGCCGAAAAAATCGCTACAGATTTTTTTCAAAATCGACAAGTTTTTTTCGCGCTGTATCATATTGATATTAAAAGCATTACCGTTTATTTCAATTTCCATGCTTTTTTCAGTCAGTTTTTTCAAGACACCTTTTGTCAGATTCGCTGCAAGAGAAGGTTGACTCTCTGAAATAACGTCATTAAATTTTTTCCATATACTCTCAATATCTTCTTCCTGATCAAAAGTTTGGTCGGCAACATATTCTGTTGATATGGTTGAGTCTTTAACTTCGTTTTCCGTTTCTTGCAAGTCTATTGTACTATACTCCAAAGCAGGCTTATCCTCCTGGTCGCTGTAACCCGGACGGATTTTTAAAATATTTTTTTGCAAATTATCTAGTTTTTCTATGAGTTTATCAATCGGCAGAGCAGGTTTAACATGAAGCATCTGAATCAAAATTATTTCAAGCGCCAGTTTAGGGTGACTGGAAAACTTTATCGTTGCTTCCTCACGGAACAAAATATTTACAATCTGTTTTAAAAAAGCTGCCGGTATATCCTTTACCTGATCTTGCATAAGTTCAATTTCATGGGCCGGCAAATCAATCAGTTTGTCGATTTTTTTCCCCATGCTGACAATAAGCAGGTTTCTGAAATGTTCAATAAGATCCGCATACAGCTTTCTGATTTCATGGCCTCGACTGTAAATTTCGTCAAGCACGTCAAGTACCTGTGGAACATCCCCACGTAAAACAGCCCCTGAAATATCAAAAATAAATTTCCTGTCGATAATGCCGAGAATATCTAATACACTTTCACGTGTCATCGTGCCTTTTGCGCAGGATATTACCTGATCAAGAAGGCTTAAAGCGTCTCTCATACTCCCGCCCGCTTCATTTGCAATCATCCGCAAACTGTCGGTTGTGATATCAGCGCCTTCTTTCGCACAAATCGTTTCCATATGCCCTGCAATAGATTCAATACCTATACGATTAAAATCGTGGCGCTGACACCTGGAAAGAATAGTCACCGGAATTTTGTGGGGTTCAGTAGTGGCAAAAATAAACATGATATGGGGCGGTGGCTCTTCAAGCGTTTTTAAAAGAGCGTTAAAAGCCGCTATGCTGAGCATGTGGACTTCATCTATAATATATATTTTGTATAGACTGTGCGCAGGCATATACTTGATATTTTCACGAAGCTCCCTTATCTGGTCCACGCTGTTATTCGATGCCCCGTCAATTTCAAATACATCCGCCGCACTTCCTGTGGTAATTTCCATGCATGACCGGCAGACATTGCATGGAGTCGGCGTTGGCCCCTCTTTACAATTCATTGACTTTGCCAATATCCTGGCCACAGTCGTTTTTCCTGTGCCTCTTGGCCCGGAAAACAGAATAGCATGAGCAACACGCCCCGATAAAATTGCATTGGTCAGGGTGCGGGTAATATGGTCCTGTTTTATTACCTGATCAAAGGTCTGGGGACGGTACTTACGCGCAAGAACAAGATAGGACATAAAGAAAATTTCCAGGGTACGGATTATGAAGATTTTGCAAAGATTTCATCTTATAAAATTATGTTGAAGTCTGAAGCAATATGTTTTAGATACAAATTCGGGAGAACGATTTTTGTTCCCTGATATTTTTTTTGGTATTTTTGGTATTTTATGGCGGAGAGAGAGGGATTCGAACCCTCGGTGCCGCTTGTGGCAGCACACACGATTTCCAGTCGTGCTCCTTCAGCCAGCTCGGACATCTCTCCAATTTAATTTTTTTAATTATATAGCCGAACTAAAACCCGAACTAAAATCAGATCAAAATTCGGGCCGGACGTTGCTTTTAAAAAAATTATTTTTACGCATCTTTTTTACTAAATTGCAAGCGTTAATTTTTGACCCATAACTTGAATCTGAATGCCTTAACGCAACACTTACTTCATAACGGGTACTTCATAACTGGATCTTCATAACTGGATCTTAACAAAAAATGGAATAAGCATGGATCTGATAAAAAAAGTCATCCAAAACATAAAAGAACCGGATATAAAAATCTATGAGGCCGCTAAAGAAAGATTGAGGCACCAGGCGCGTCCTGCCGGAAGTTTGGGGATACTCGAAGATGTCGGAGCAAGACTTGCCTCTATTTTTAAAACAATAGATGTTCAACTAACCAACAAGATTATTGTGACCTGCGCAGGTGATCACGGCATATGTGCTGAAGGTGTCAGCCTGTTTCCATCAGATGTCACACATCAAATGGTCTATAACTTTGTAAAGGGCGGGGCATCGATAAACGTCATTGCGCGTCACGCAGGCGCCGAAGTCGTGGTCGCCGACCTTGGCGTTGACTGGGATTTTGAACCGGATCTTCCCATTTTCCATAAAAAGGTACAAAGAGGCACTGCAAATTTTACCAAAGGGCCGGCCATGACAAGGGCGGAAGCTGTTAAGAGCCTTAAAAACGGCATCGAAATTGTCGAGGAACTTTTAGGGAAAAAACCTGTCCATATTATCGGCACCGGTGATATGGGCATAGGAAACACAACTCCATCTTCAGCAATAATAGCTGTTTATTCAAAACTTCCGTTAGAACAGTTGACAGGGAAAGGGACGGGGATAGATGAGAAAGGCCTGAGAAAAAAGATCGATGCGTTAAACAGGGGGCTGGCATTTAATGTTCCGGATCCTAATGATCCCATCGATGTTTTGTCCAAGGTGGGAGGTTTTGAAATCGGCGGCATCGCAGGGGTTGTACTCGGTGCTGCGGCACACGGCATACCTGTTGTGTGTGACGGCTTTATTTCAACTGCCGGGGCGTTGATCGCCTGTGAACTGGCCCCTTTGGCAGGCAAGTATCTTTTTGCAAGTCATAATTCTGTTGAGACCGGCCATCGCTTTATGCTGGATTATTTAAGATTGAAACCGCTTCTGGACCTGAAACTCCGGCTTGGGGAAGGGACGGGCGCTGCGCTTGCCATGGGACTCATTGATGCCGCGACACGGATACTTTTTGAAATAAAAACTTTTAAAGAGGTCGCAATTGATGACGCCCAGTGACAGATCGTCATTACTTGTCATGTTCATCTTTAATGCTTCCGACCAATTCTTCCAGGACATCCTCCAGCGTAACAAGGCCGACTATTTTACCTTTATTATCGGTTACGATTGCCTGATGAAACCTTTTTGTCTTGAAACTTAGAAGTTGGTCATCAATTTTTTTATCAGATGATATATAGTAAGGAGGTTTTACTATATCTGCCAATGCGCCCGGCGTTTTTTTGTCCAACACTTTGAATAAATCTTTTGCATGTATCGATCCTGCTATTTCTTTGCCGTCCGCCCCGGTGACGGGGAAACGGGAAAAACCGGTTTTCAAAACTATTTTAACAGCTTTATCAATAGTGTCATCGATAGATAAAACCGTCATCTTTTTTTCAGGCACCATAATATCTCCGGCTGTTTTGTCGTTTAATGTAAAAACCCTTGACATTATTTTTCTCTCTTCATCGGTAATAGCGCCTTCGGCCCAACCGACGTTGATGTACGTCTGCATTTCTTCTTCCGTCATAACGGATTTTTTTATTTTAGAGACGTCAATACCGATTAAGAAAAGAATTTTGTTGCTAAGGTATGTTACCAGCACTACGACAGGATTAAAAACAATAATGATAACACTGAGAATGGGCGCTGCTATAAAGGAGACGCGTTCGTTAAAATATTTTGCATATACCTTTGGAGTGATTTCGGCAAAAATCAAAATAACAAGCGTTAATACGGCAGCAACATAAATAATCCCTTTTTCACCCCATAATGAAACAGCCATGAGAGTGGCTATCGCAGACATGGCTACATTTACAAGATTGTTTCCCAGCAAAATCGTCCCGATAAGCCGTTCCGGCTTTTTTAACAGATGCTCGACAAGCTTGACCCTTTTCGGCATGGTTTTCGCCAAATGCTTTAAACGTAATCTGTTGATGGCCATGAGCGCTGTTTCAGACCCTGAAAAAAAGGCTGAAAAGGCTAAAAGTGCCAGCAATAACATTAACATGAGAATAAATTTTGCTTCGATCATAACGTATCTCTCCAGATTTGCACTTTTTACAAGAGTGTCAAAAATAATTCCTGTTTTGTTTATTATTAAAAGCAACGCTGTCTATCAAGAAAATTAATATCTTTTATACATGTTGCAGGCGGTTATATTTTCTTGCAATGTATTATGCGGTATCGGCCGTATCCAATATTTTGTGGATACGGTGGCGGCGGTGGGATCTATGTTTCTGGCGCTGGCACTCTCACCATGACCAGCAATACCATAAGCAAAAATGCGGGTATTTACAATAACATTATCTGGGGCAACATTGCTTCACTGGGAGCTGATTTTTACATTAATAACGACTACGATCACGATTCCATACCTTCCACTGTTAATCTTTTTCACAATGATTTTGATCAGAGTTCTGCTGGAACTTATATTGAAATCCCTTTTCCCATTGATTCGAGCAACCTGAATAATCTGGATCCTTTGTTTGTAAACCCTGCAAATGGAGATTATCATATATCTGATGGTTCTCCATGCTATAATACCGGGGATAATAATGCTCCCGGACTCCCGGCTACCGATATGGACGGTGAGCCACGGATTATGGATGGTGTTGTTGATATCGGAGCAGACGAATATTCTGCAGCAGTATGGGAAACCGCTTATGATACTATGTTTGACAATCTGTCGGATCTTGATCTTGCCCGGAGTTATCGGGACAAGTTTCTGATGCAGACACCTGATGGAAAACTTTACACAACCCTGCTTTACAAAAACTCCGGCAAAGCCTTAAAAGTGCTTCTGGCAAATCCTGAACTGATCATAAAAGCAAATCAGCTTTTTTAGGCAAATTAAAGATGCTGTTTTTAAAGTTCTGGATGAAAATAAAGGAGTTATTTACGACTTCTTGCAAGGCTTAGAAGGAAGACTAAATGCTATAGTAAAAGCAAAAAAATGCTTCAGCATTCCGTCATGCTTTTAATGGCCAAATGGGACGACGGGCTTGCAACTATACTAAATTAATAATGCCGGTTTTCTATTCGCATTCGCACAAGCATCTCGGACAGGTGCACATCTTTACCAGTTTCCCGGAATCCAGAATCGTAATGACACCGTCGCCGTCAATATCGCATTTCGGGCACACACCGGCAGGCTCACGCAGATGCGCTTTGATGATATTCACATCATCTCTGTCCACATCGCCATCGCCGTCAATGTCGCCTGCGAAAAACAGATCGTCTGCGTTTATTTCATAAATGCTTGTTGAACCGCTGACCTCGTAGCCCACCACCAAAAGCGGCTTCCCACAGGGGCTCTCTGTTTCCGGGATAAAAATGAGTCCTTCAGGACCAAGATCGCCGGCTGTGCCAGATTAAAGAGTATTTATTGTTATCAATTGCAATGAACAAAGGGGCGGACGTCAAATTCAGAATGCAAAAATTCAAACTGAAGCGTTTCAAAAACGCTTGGCTTGAATATTTCACTTATAGCCCGCCCCTGCCAGGTATGATGCACAGGCATATCCATCAAACCGGCAAGAGTCGGTGCTGTGTCAATAATATTTACCTTGCCTTTAATTATGTATTTTTGTCTCACTCCAGGACCAACTGCAATCCATGGGACAGTCATTACCTCCGGCGTATTTTCCATATGATGGTAGTTGATACCGCCATGATCACTATGTAGTATGATACTGTAATAGTCAGACAGATTTGCTCTTTCCAGCGCATTTAAGATGATGCCAAGCGCTGTATCGGCCGTCTCAATGGCGTCAAGGTACTCCGCGGACATAAACCCTGTCCTGTGTCCGGCAATATCGGTTTCTTCGAAATAAATAAAACAGAAGTCAGGACAGCGGGAGTTCAGGTAACCGGCTGCTGCCTGTGCAATTTCAATATCGCAGTTTTCCACAGAGCCGCTGTTTATAAAGTGTGAGTAGTCGAGGGAACCGGGCGCTGAAAGATTTCTAAAATGCTCCCAGGAGTAAAAAGCCGCGGTTTTTTTGCCGAAATCTTTCGCCATATCTATAATGCTTCTTGCTGTGGATGACGGATTGGGGGATCCAGTATTAGTAAGCACATTATGCGCTATCGGCGGCAGAGATGTGAAGATGCTGAAATGCGCAGGTAGGGTAATAGAAGGAGTCACGGTTTGGGCGTTTAAGGTGTGTGCGCCGTTTTTGATCATATGATCAATGTTTGGCGTTTTTGCCAGTTCTAAGCCATCGGAACGACATCCGTCAATAATCACTAAAATAGTGTTCATCAATTGCTTTTTCCTTTTTTTGTATAAAATTTTCGTTTATAACTTTCTCTCAAGTAATAGTTTCCAGGTCATTATGGTTTCGATCTTTGATCGAATCTGAGACTGAAGACGATTAAATCAACTACAAAAAGAAACGCGAAAATATAAGAAGTATCTCTTTCAAATTATTATCTTTCAGCGCACGAGTACTTGAACATAATGTTTTATTCCACACTAATTTGAGAGTGTTATTAAGTTAGCGTTAATTTTCTGTTAAAATGGAGAGGTTATGGAACGTTGATAAAAAATTTGAAAATTCATATTTCGGGGTTTTTGTTCGGGCTCTACTTAATTAAGGTTTTACAGACGCAGACAATTTCGGGGTTTCATTTCCAGTCGAATGGAATAAGAAGATAAAGGCACTATTCCTGGGAGCAGTATTGTTGATTGATTTTGTGAATTTTGAGAATACCGGAAACTGATAAGGAAAACTATGTCCCCCATAAACAATGAACTGCAACTCGCCAACGACTTT
>JAUVKB010000182.1 GCA_030596405.1 Deltaproteobacteria bacterium | reverse complement strand
TCAATCAAAAAATTCAAATGCGGTTACCCTGCAAAAATGACCAGATGATCTTGCTAAAAAAGGGTGATCTTGCTAAAAAAGGGTGATCTTGCTAAAAAAGATTTAATGAGATTTAATCAAAAACCATGCTTTGGAGTAAATATAAAATGAAAACCTCCTCACCGCTTTATACCTTAAGCGATTCACATTTGAGGAGGTTTTCTTATATTTCCGGAAATGTCAAACTTCGGGAGTCCCCCGGCAAAGCAGATGCTGCATGTGGATAACGGGCAAGGGAAAACATTTAATGCCACTGGTTGCCTATTGTCCCGTTTTTCTTGTTGGTGTATATCTTGAACAAATACATGCTTACATGGCCATTAGCCCATTATTCGGGGATATAATAATCACTTGGCTCTGCTAATCGCAGAACAAATGTGGCTGCATGTCAAAGAGCTTTTGATTAAATCAAGTCATATAATTTCTTGATGAAATTGAACCTGATGTATTATTTAATATAATCGATATTATTGAAGAAGTGTATTAAGGCAACTATAACACTCTAATTTATTATATAAAAAAATTAGATTAAAGTCAACCTGTAAATCTGCCAGGCCACATTTGGAAATTAGCCCTGGCACACTTTAGCGCTGACGCCCAATACCCGATGCAGCCGGTCTCAATTCCCCAATGGCCTCGAATCGCCCTGCTTGTTACCTCTGCCTTCGTGGTAAAAGGTAGTAAACGGCTTGGTTACAAGCATTTGAACTTGATTCACAAAAATCAGGTTGATATCAAAGGACATATAGGTCATAAAGAAAACGTCGATTACGATGATATTCCATTTTAAGCTATCAGGAATACCTTCAAAAATATATGCCCTTATTTCAGATTCATAAAAAACGCCTGACACATATGAAACGTACTCCTGTCGATATGTAGTTTGATTGTGAATAAAAATATTTATTAAAAATTTAGATGGAGAGATTAAAATGCGATTAACCGTTAAAAAGGCGGACAAATTAAAACCTAAACCTGACGATTCCAAACTCGGATTTGGATCATTTTTTACGGATCATATGTTTAACATGGATTATAATCCTGAAGAAGGGTGGCATAATCCACGCATAGAGCCCTATGCCTCTATTGATATGGACCCTGCAACCATGGTGCTTCATTATGGCCAAACAGTATTTGAGGGCCTTAAGGCTTTTAGAACGGATTCGGGCAATATACGTCTTTTCAGGCCTAAAAATAATTTTAGCAGAATGAATTGTTCTTCACATGCTCTTTGCATACCCGAATTTGATGAGGCTTTTGTTTTAGATTCATTGAAAAAGTTGGTGGCAATAGAAAAGGACTGGGTTCCCAAGGCTCCTGAAACTTCATTATATATACGGCCAACTATTATAGCTATGGATGCTTTTTTAGGTGTCCGCGCTTCTAATACGTATCGCTTTTTTATTATACTTTCTCCTGTTGGCGCATACTATTCAGAAGGTTTTAATCCTGTGAAAATCTGGGTAACAAAAGATCATGTCAGGGCTGTGCGTGGCGGGCTGGGAGAAAGCAAAACCGCTGGAAATTATGCGGCAAGCCTGTATGCCGGCGAAGAAGCTCACAGAAACGGTTATACCCAAGTGTTATGGCTTGACGGTGTTGAGCAGAAATATATAGAAGAAGTTGGATCTATGAACATATTCTTTGTTATAGATGAAGATCTTGTCACACCGAAATTAAATGGGAGCATTCTTCCCGGCATTACCAGAAATTCCGTTATTTCACTTGCAAAACTTTGGAATCTGAAAGTTGTTGAACGTGAAATCAGCATAGACGAATTGATTGATACATTCGATTCCGGTAAACTCAAGGAGATTTTTGGATCCGGCACAGCTGCTGTTATTTCACCTGTAGGAGAAATAAAGTACGGCGATAAAGTTTTGGTTGTTGGCAACGACAAGGTCGGTCCAGTGGCAAACAGGTTTTTTAAGGCTATTACAGATATTCAATACGGCAGAGCAGAAGACAATCTGGGATGGATAGAGCCGGTTTTGTGAGCAATTTAGCAGTAGGCGTAGTTTCAGGATTCCGGTCATTAAAAGGGAGATAAAGATTAAAACATGAAAAATAATTATTTAATTCAAAAATTTAATAATGTTTCCTATCATAAACGGCTCGGGGTTAAATTAATTGAATATAAAACCGGAAAAGTTAAACTCCATCTTCCTTTTAAGGAGGAAAACGCAAATTTTGGCAGTGCTCTACACGGAGGTATCCCCGCTTCACTTATTAATATTTCTGCTCATCAACTTGCCATGGAAGGGGTTGAAGAAAACGCAGATGAATATGAATTTACAATAGTACATCAAGATGTGCAATATTTATCCGCAGCCATGTCAGAGCCGGTAGAAGCTACAGCTACGCTATTGCGTCGAGGCAAGGAACTCTTTTTTGTAAGCGTTGATGTGTTAAAACAGCAAAATGCGTTTGTAGCAAGGGGCATGGTTACTGTAAGACGTGTACATAGAGATAGTAAGGGCAAAAAAATCGATCCTGCTGTGTTAAAAAAGGAGATATTTTTCCCGGGGCCCTATAAATCATGTGAAATGGCCGCCATATTTACAGGTCAGGGTTTTATAAAGGATTTAGGCATGCAAATAGAGCATATGAATAATAGCATAGCCATAATCAAGCTGCCGTTTAAAGAGAATCTTGCCCGCATGGATGGCCAATTTCATGAAGGAGCGATAGCCGCCCTTATGGATACAACCGGTTCAATGGCGGCATGGGCATCTGTCTCGCCCGGCACGCATAAGGCTTCAACGCCTGCCATGCATGTCAATTTTTTAGCTCCTGCACGCGGAGAAGATGTTTATGCTCTGGCCAAGGTGTGCTGGCAAAGAAATGAAATCTTTTTAAGCAAGGTGCATATAGTCGGCGCAAACAGTGGAAAAGTTTTTGCTATAGGTAGTGTAGTATATAGAATTGTAATATAGACCGTCATATAAATAAGTTCACTGCCTGTCAGAAAACTTTCTCGACAAAGAACTTCCCTGGGTACACGCTTATACAGCCCCGTTTTTCGCAAAGTAGTTGTTAAAATATTCTTTTATTGCAATGCGCGCATAATACCCCGCTCTTTTACCGATATATTTTTCATGAGCAACCACAACAGACACGGCAATTTTGCCTGATCCTTTTTTTTCTTCGGCAAATCCTACAAACCAGTCAAAACGGATCTCATGGGATTTGTTGTTTATGGAACCGGTTTTACCACCGATATCGAGTTTGGAAAGTATGCGGTCTTTTCGATAGCCTCTAAAAGCTTTCCTGCTTGTTCCTGATTTTACGGTAGCCTTCATAAGGTCAAAAACGATATTTGATGTTCCCTGCGTGATTGTTTCATTAATGACCGTTGCACGGTTGTGGTAAACAACCTGCCCGTTTTCATTTGTTATTTGATCGATTATGGTCGGTTCTATCAGGCTTCCGCTGTTAATTATAGTAGAGGCCAGCATCGCTCCGTGGATCGTCGTTATCGTTGTTTCCCTGTTGAATCCGCAGGCGATTTCAGCCCACTGATACGGTTCAGCCGACAAGAAAACCTCACTTCGGGCAACCGGAATTTCAAAGTTTATCTCACGGTTGAAACCAAAGGCCGCTGCATATTTTTCGATAGCCTCTTTCCCAAGATAATTTGCGCCGATCTTTCCGAACACCGGATTTACCGACTGGGCAAAAGAGTCTTTAAAAGTTATCCTGTTGGTGTACCTGTTTGTCCGGTCTTTAAGCTGGGTCTTGTACAACGTATATTTGTCCCCGTTGAATTTAAACTTGGAGCTACAACTAAAACCGCATTTTTCAACACTTGCAGCTGCTGTAATGATTTTAAAGATACTTGCGGCAGGAAATTTTTTGTCTACACATGGGTTGCTCGCCGCATCTATCCTGTTAAAACCGATCATCGACAAAATCCTGCCTGTCAACGGTTCCATTATTACAATTCCGATATATTTCGATGTTGACCGGTCTATTTTTTTCAGCATGAAGTTTTGCAGGGAAATATCGAGAGTGGTGTCAACCCAATAATTTTTATCGTCAAAAGTAATATTAAAACGCTTATTCTTCAGGTTAACAAAAGAATGCTTGCCCAGCAAATTCCGGACATTGTTTTTGCTTATCTTTTTACTTTCTTTAAAAACAGTTTCGGCCGTATCGATTGCCGGAACAACTTTTTTACAGGCGTAATAATTTATGCTCCGGATAAATCCGACTGTTAAAGCAAAAGCTGCAACCGCAATAACAGCAAGAAACGGCGTATACTTAAAAATGCCTTTTGCCAGCCTCTTTTTTGCGGCGGTCCTCTTAAGTCTGGTTTGGTATGCTCTCCAGCTTTGTCTTTCAGATATTTTATCGTCCGTTTCAGGCCTGCGGAATATCATCTCTATTTTGACTTTCAACCCAACGGTGTGCCGGGTTTAACGTTTTTTTCAGGAACCGCAAT
>JAUVKB010000065.1 GCA_030596405.1 Deltaproteobacteria bacterium | reverse complement strand
GAGAAAATAAAGTTGTCCGGCAGGCTGGAATTAAAAAACATAACTTTTGGTTATAACACTCTTGAACCGCCGCTTATTGAAAATTTTAATCTGCTGTTAAAGCCCGGGGCAAGGGTCGCTTTAGTCGGAAGTTCAGGGTCGGGAAAATCGACAATTGCAAAGCTGGTCACATGTCTTTACGAGCCGTGGAGCGGCGAGATTCTTTTTGACGGGAAAAAGCGCAGCAGTATTTCAAGAAGGCTTTTGACCGGATCTGTAGCTATGGTCGACCAGGATATTTTCATGTTCGAAGGCACGGTAGGTGAAAACCTGACCATGTGGGACGACACCATTGCCAAAACCAAAATAATCGAAGCGGCCAAAGACGCATGCATCCATGATGATATTGCACAACGGGCAGGCGGTTATGACAGCAAGGTCGTCGAAGGTTGCAGCAATTACAGCGGAGGCCAGCGCCAGCGGCTGGAAATAGCAAGAGCTCTGGCAGGCGACCCGACAATCCTTGTGCTGGATGAAGCAACCAGCGCTTTGGACCCGAAGACCGAGAAAATCGTTGACGACAATTTAAGACGTCGTGGCTGTACCTGTATTATTATCGCCCACCGTTTAAGCACCATCAGGGATTGTGACGAAATAATAGTTTTGGAAAAAGGAAAAGTAGTCCAACGCGGTACGCATGATGAGATGATAAATAAAGAAGGCGTGTATGCAAACCTTGTTGGAGCGGGATAAATATCAGAAAAGCACTTTTAAACAGAATTTTCAATGCTAAAAAATCTTTTTGAAAAAGAGGCTGTTTTTTTTGAAACTGGCGGAAACAAGCCTTTTCTGCTAAACGAGAACGATTTTGTCTGGATGATCGATTCCGGAAAGGTAGATCTTTTTTCAGTTCAGGTGGAAAACGGAGACGTGACCGGTCCACGCTCGCATCTGTTCAGAGCAAAAGAGGGCACGGCATTGCTTGGCATGGATCAAAATTTTTACAAGAAAGGATCGGGTCTTTTGGCCGTGAGCGTAAAAGGCACGCGTTTGATGCGTTTGAAAAAATCCCGTTTAAAAGAACTTTCGGCTGATCCTGTTTTTGGCGCGGCCATCTGCGGCATGATAGATCAGTGGATACATGAACTTTCTTTAAGCGTTATAAAAACTTTTTCTCCGGCGTCATATGAAACTCTTGAAGCAGACAAAGACGTTTTGGTTCAGGAAAAGCATAACGCGCGGCCAAAAACAGGGATCCTCTGGATAAAACATATTAAAGGTTCTTTTACATTTATTGGAAACGATTCGGCTGTTTTGGAAAAAAATGTTTTTTTCCCCCTAACTAATGAGGCATGGGTAAAATCCGTAAATAGCGGAAAATTATATGCTCTGCATACAAAAGATTATATCCGGCAAGACCCTTTGTGGGCAGGTCTTGAACAATTTAACCGGCTGATATTAGATTCCATTATTCAAAACAGACAAAAAGCGTATGATAAAGAACTCAAACGCGTCAAACTTAAGACGGATAAAGATAAAACAGTATTTAAAAACGTGCTTTCCATGTTTGCAACGATCCTTGAACACAGGGATGTAAAATCAGACACAGTGGAAGGCGAAAAAGACCCCCTTTTGGAAGCCTGCCGTTTGATCGGCAGTAAAACAGGCATTAATTTTAAAACTTTCGAAAAAAAAGCAGCCGGTCTGTATGACCCTTTGGATAATATTGTCAGGGCTTCGAGTGTACGCACGCGGCAGGTCATTTTAAAGGGAGAATGGTGGAAACATGACAATGGCCCGCTTTTGGCATTCATGAAAAAAGATCAAAGGCCGGTCGCCCTGCTGCCTGTTTCCGCCAGGGCCTATGCTCTGCACGATCCTTCCGACGGGACAAAGATCGGTGTTGATCAAAAGATCGCTGAATCCGTCACTTCTCTTGCGTATATGTTTTATCGCTCTTTTCCGGAGCGTCCCCTGGCCGCATGGGATCTTGTCAGGATCGGCCTTTACGGATGGAAGAAGGATCTGCTTATAATAATCCTTATGGGGATTTGCGGCGCTCTTCTCGGTTTAATCGCTCCTGTTGCGACCGGAATTATTATCGATACCGTTATCCCGGAAGCGTCACGAAGCAGGCTTGTTCAAATTGTTTTAATATTGCTGGCATCTGTTTTTGCCGTGTCGCTGTTTGATTTTACCAAGGCGATAGCCATGCTCCGTCTAAAAGGGAAAATCGATCCCTGTGTTGAAGCCGGTGTGGTAAACCGCATGATAACTTTGCCGGTTCCCTTTTTTCGTAAATACAATACCGGCGATCTGGCCGGCAGATGCATGGGGGCTTGTGCAATCAGCCAGACGTTTTCAGATGTTACCCTGCAAACAATTTTAGCAGGTATATTTTCTTTTTTTAATTTTATACTGCTGTTCTGGTATGACCGGAAGCTTGCCTTGCTGGCCGCGGCTATTGCTATTGTGGGGATTGTATGCACCAGTATCTCCGGTTTAATACAGGTTAAGTATCAAAGGAAGTTAAATGAAATAGAAGGAAAAATTTCCGGTATTATTCTTCAGTTTATTACAGGAATTACAAAACTTCGTGTATCAGGCTCCGAAGACAAGGCTTTTGCGGTCTGGGCCGGGGAATTTAACGAAAAGAAGACTTTTGTCTACAAAACCCGTTTTGTAGGCAATATTTTAGAATCGTTTAATTCCTCATTTCCGATCCTTGCTTCAGCGGCAATTTTCGCGTGGGTTGCGATAATAAGCATGGAAACCTTTACAACAGGAAATTTTTTGGCCTTTAATGCAGCTTATACCAATTTTCAGAACGCTCTGCTTCAGATGAGTATGGCTCTTGTCTCCATAGTAAATGTTGTTCCCCTGTATGAAAGAGCCAGGCCTATCTTGGAAACCACGCCTGAAGTAGACCTTACCAAGGCACATCCCGGCGAACTTTGTGGAGAAATAGAGATCAGTCATGTTAAGTTTCGCTATGAACCTGACGGGCCCTTGACCATAGATGATGTATCCTTGCATATAAGACCCGGGGAATTTGTTGCCCTGGTCGGAAGCTCAGGGTCGGGAAAAACCACGTTGCTGCGCCTTTTGCTCGGTTTTGAGGAAGCGGAGTCCGGCACTATCTATTATGACGGGCAGGACATAACAACCATAAATATCCAGGAAGTCCGCCGTCAAATCGGCGTTGTCCTCCAGGACGGAAGCGTTATGACCGGTGATATTTTCAGAAATATCGTAGGGACTTTAAATTTAACCATAGATGATGCCTGGGAAGCGGCGCGGATGGCTGGACTGGATGAAGATATCAAAGAAATGCCGATGATGATGCACACCCTGATCAGCGCCGGGGGGTTCACGCTGTCAGGTGGACAGCGCCAGCGGCTTTTAATTGCCAGGGCCATTGTTCACAAGCCGCGGGTCGTTTTTTTTGATGAAGCGACAAGCGCTCTGGATAACAGGACGCAGGCTATTGTAAGCCGCAGCCTGGACAATATCCAGGCATCCAGAGTGGTCATAGCACACAGACTGAGTACCATCATTAATGCCGACAAAATTGTCGTGGTGGATAAAGGCAAAATAGTTCAAAAAGGCACATATGAGGAGCTGATCGGTCAGGACGGTCTCTTTGCCGACCTGGCAAAAAGACAGATTGCCTGAAACCGCTTTAAAAAGCGCAGCAACTTTTTAAAAATACCTGGTTTTTAAAGTACTTGATTTTAAAAGTGCAGGGGGAAAATTTAAAATTGAAATTCAGATATATTTTTTTTACGATCCTGATGCTGTCGATTTTTTGCTGTCAGCAGCGGGATGAAAAACAGGAACGGTCCTTTCGCGCCGCCCGGGCAAAGGGCGATATTGTCATAGGGGCTGTGGCCTCATGGGACAGCGGGGAGACGCTTTGGCAGGGCATTGAACTGGCCGCTGATGAGGTTAATGCAAAGGGAGGGGTTCTGGGAAGAAAAATCCGCATTATTAAAAAGGACGATAAAGGATCGGTTGACGAGGGAAGATTCGTGGCGCAAAGTTTTGCCTGCAACCCGGATATGGTGGCGGTTATAGGGCATGTGGATTCTTATATTTCTATTCCAGCGTCGATTATTTATGAATATTACGGGCTTGTTATGTTGTCTCCGCTCAGCACGGCTCCTGAACTGACTGTCAGGGACGGGTTTAATCTCATATTCAGAAATGTTCCCACGGACAAAGATATTGCGCGGCAGCTTGCAAAATTTGCAATCGATATGGGATATCAGGAGATGATGGTCTGTTTTTTGGAAAATGCTTACGGGCGGGGGCTGGCAAGAGCATTTGAAAAGCAGTTTGAAAAGACCGGAGGTACTATAATTGACACTCTTTCTTATGATTCACTCAGCGATTCCGGGTATTTTAAAAAAAGTTTGACGACGTGGAGAGACAATTTTAGCTTTGACGCAATCTTTTTAGCGGGCACCGTTCCGCAGGCGGCCGAGTTTATTTCCGAAGCCGGGAAACTTGGTATAAAGGTTCCTGTAATTGGAGGAGACGGGCTGTTGTCACCGGATCTTTGGGAAACAGGCGGGAATCGGGCAGAAGGTACCATAGTGGCTGGATTTTATAATCCTGATGATCCAAAACCGATGGTTCAGCAGTTTAACAGGGCTTTTAGAAAGAAATACAAACAGCTGCCGGATGACAATGCCGCCCAGGGTTATGATGCAGTAAAACTTATTGCCTGTTCAATAAAAAAGGCGGGAACAACCGTTCCATGCAAGATAGCCGACGCACTTCGCTTAACCAAAAACCAGATGGGTGTTACAGGCTCTCATACCTTTAATGAAAGAGGTGATGTAATAGATAAAGCCATTATTATTAAGGTCGTTCGGAATAATAAATTTGAAATTTGGCCTTTGCATGATACCTTTTGAAGGTTTACGAATATTAAACTTTTTATTTAGCCGTCAAGTTTAGAGGGAGACAGATTGTATGCCGAAAAATGATCAAAAAGAGAGCCTTTATCAAGGGATAAAGGACACCGATAAGACAGATAAAGAGAAAAAAATTGAGGGCAAGATCCTTGAAATTACTTCTGAATTGAAAAAATCGATTGAACGTAAAGATAATGCAACCCTGAACGCTTTATTGTCAGACGCCCATTTCTGGTTGAATGACAGGCCGGGAAACTTTGATGATTTTACAGGCGCTCTTAACAGATTAACAGGCGCCTCCGAGGATGTTGAGTTATTTATATTGAAAATTCTCAGTGTAAAGATAGACGATAGCAAAGTGTCTTTGTCTGCCGAAATTCAAATGTTGTGGACGGATGAAAAAACCTGGGAAGAAGATGAAATAAGTTCCGTCATGCATTTAGGTTTTTCTGGAAATGATGAAAAATGGAAAATCGATTATCTTGGCGTTACGGACAGACAATCTTCCGGCAACACCCGGTTTTCACATGCGGCTGAGCCGAATACGAGCAGCTATTTTACAGCTCCTGAAGAGTTTATCCCTTCCGGTTCCTATTTTGGAACTGTTCCCGAATTTTCTTTTATGGAAACTCCCATGCCGGGTTCAACTTCTTATTTTGCAACTTCTGATTTTGCTTACAGGCCGGAAGATGATAAGACTTTGCCCCTGGTTCCAGTATATATTCCCGAGTTTATTCTAATTGACGTTATGAAAAAGCTGTTAAAAAAATGATAAAAAAGAATGTTGATCCTGCCGGTTTATCCCGAAGTTTCAGGGAATTGACGGAAAACAGAGAAAGAAAAGGGCTGACTTTACGTCCTCCCAAAAAACTTTTGCAGCTGTTGCACCTTGTCAGGGAGCATGCGGCCGCAATTGCCTTTCGGCCTATAAGTTTTGCCAATAAAGGGTATCTTGAAGAAAGAGTCGGAGAATTGCATTGTCTGGGACGGGAAATAGAGTTGGTGCTTCCAGGGCTAAAACCCCAATGGCATACGGTTTCTATCCATATCCGCCGGTTGCTGGAGAATATTTCGGCTCAACACGGGAAAAGGGATTTTTCCCGGATCGTATGGGTATGCGACCAGACACGATACCGGAGCTTCTGGAAAGAAACAGCAACCTATATTCCTGCTTATAACGGGACGATTATCAAGAAAAAATATGACAGGGTTATTGTCGTTACAGGCCCTGGAATCGGGCTCGGGGATGAAATTTCATGTCTGGAATTTATAAGGTCTTTAAAGGCTGTATTGTCTGCGGCGGATTTCGATTTTTACGGGTTTTATCCTGGGTTCTGGAACGCTGTTGCGCCTGAATCGACTATACATTCACTAGTGGGAAAACCGACAAAGCCCTTTGACTGCGTTGATGATATAGTTAAGGAGCGTAAAGCAGACAGGACACTTTTGGTTTTTATTAACTTTTCAGGGCTCCGATTTCATCTGGCTTTTTGTCTGGACAAGGTACGGCCGGATATTATTGAAATTGCCGTAGGCAAAGGGGTTATGTGGTTTGCCCCGGCAGATGGCTCCCCTATTCAGGTTGCCCGGGCCATGGATGAGTTATCTCCGTGCAACTACGTTGCCATGAGAAAATTGGCCGGCAAATTACTGGGTCCGGTCAATAATAATGGATTCAGACAAAAACAGCCGGCCCATGGTTTTGATAAAGATGTGTTTCAGATAATAATAAGTCCTTTTACCTCAAAACAGATCTTTTTAGGCCCGCAGGACTGGGCATTAATCATAAAAAAAGCCATTAATCTAAATGATAGAAAACAGGTTTCTGTTTCTGTTTTACCGGGTATGTCGGAGCAATCGAAAGAATATGCAGGGCAGATAGTCGATGAGGCAAAAACAAACGGGATCGACAATTTTAATATACGGATTCTGGAAAACAACGGATCATTATATCCTGACCCTGCTTTCCAGACGGTGTATCAATCTATGTGCCGTTCCGATCTTTTGATCGGCATCGACACCTATACAGCCCATCTGGCCGCTGCCCTGTCCGTTCCCTCGGTTGCACTTTGTTATTATCGTAATGTGGCTTTTTGGCCGGACATCTCAAACTCGACGTGGATTGAACTTCGCCATGACGTAGATACTATAACCGAATGGACTTCTTTGATTTTAATTTTATCGGGCGGATTGAAAAACCGCGGAGCCGCAACAATCAAAAAAAAATTGAGGGCGGAAGAATTTATCCGTTTGGAGTCGGATTTAAATTCGGCAAATAACAAAGCAATTCCGGAAAGAATCGATAAGAGCCTGGAAAATTACAATGCTGCATGGAACCTGCTGCCGGTAAACTATCGCAATCTTATTAATCAGTTGGATTATAACTATGCCTGGCCTAAAATTAACGGCTGGCTGGGCGCCTATCTGCCGGATGAGAATGCTTCTGCCTGGCTGCTGGACATTATTGACAGATCTCATTTCAGAAAACTTATACAAATGATCGCAAATTTTTAGAAGTTCCCTAAGACCTTATAAAGTTGAATGAATATTTATCAACCCCAAAAATTGGACAAAATTTTTGCAGATGCAATAAAACGGCACAACTCTCGTTTTGGAGAGAGTGTAAGGCTGCTGTCCGATGAAATAGAAAAAGAATATATTAAAGAGGTTAAGCAGACCCTTTCCTTCCTGGTTAATGACGAAAAAATAGCTGAAATCACAGCAGGCGGGCACAATTTTTTAAAAAGTTTGTTTTCGGCAAATTACAGGATAGGCCGGCAATTGTGTGATTTCGGCCCCCCATTAAATTTGTGGCCGGTAGAAGATTTCCCCATTGCCATGATTGTATATTCAGCGATCCGGTTTGCAAATGATGGACTTGACGGCAATCCCGGACACAAAACGATTAAACAAAAAAGTTTTTACGGCTATCTAATTGACGAAAAAGTTGATGAGCAAAAAGCCGGAGCCTTAAATACCATGGTGAACGCGGCGGTGATGAATGCCGCTGTCATAAGACTTAACGAAAAAAATTCCGGAGAAATAGCAGACACCCTGCTAAGATTGTCCCACCATGTTTTAGCCGGAATGACGGCGGAATCGATTCCGGCCGAACCTTTAACATTGGATCTGTACAAACGGATTATCGAGCGCCGCTTGATTGCATGCCGGATGATGCTCGACCATGTGTTTTTACGAAAAGCAGACCCGGCGATCCGGGCCAAACTTTTGCAGATAAGTTCCAGGCTGTTTGAAATCGAGAAAATTACCGACGATCTTTCCGGTAAAAAGAGAGGCGGTACAGATTTTAACATCTTAAACATTCCGGGAATTGATCGCAGAACAGTTGAGCATATGATAGAAGTCATGTTTCAGGAACTTTTCAACGATAGCCGCTCTTTGGCTCCGGAGTTACAGGACATGCTGGCTCTGCGAACGGCAAACCAGCTCAAGAAAACAGTTCGGGCAATTAAACAATGAGCCGATTACCATTAGATCCCGATTTTTTTAATAGAATGGCTGAAGATATCAAAAAATCGTGTGATCGTCACAAAAAACGGTATGAGGATGATATCATTGAACTGTCGCGCGGGATTCAGCAGATGTATGAACGTCAACTCGACCTGGTTCTTTCCGTGTTGATGAAAAACAGAAAATCGGGCGATCTCCTTACACCCGTCTACCCCGTGTTAAGAGACTATTTGCGTCTTATGCAATGGGTGGGCTGGGGAGACTGCGAGTTTGGGCCGCCCCTTGGAATCCGTTGCCCGGAAGAGGAGTATTCTTTAAGCATTCTGATCTACCTGAGCGCACGTTTGATCGATGACGGCATTGACGGACATGTCGATTATAAAGGGAAGGTTCAAAATCTTTTTGGTTACCTGACAGACAAGACGGATAACAGGCAGGCAGCGGCGTTAAGTTGCCTGACGGGCAATATGATTTTAAATGCTTCACTTAGACTGCTCTATAAGCAAGGATATGCCGAATCCGCAGATATGCTGATGCGTTTGTATTCGGAAGTTTTTTCCGGCGCACTGGCGGAAGCCTTCTGTAATGACGTTACGATACAATATGATCTATATCGATCTATTGTTCTGCGCAAATCGGTTGCATATGATGCAATGCTCCATAAAGTATTTTTTAGAAGGGTTGAACCTGTGCTGCGCCGGCAAATTATCAACTTTCTTGCCGGTTATTCGGAAATTGCTCAATGGCTGAACGATCTTTGTGACGAAGAAGACGATAAGTTGCGGGGACAAGTAAATATTTTAAATGTTTCCGGAATGGACAGGGAGGCGGTATTTAACAGGATCGTTAATTCTTTTTACAGCATTTGGGAAAATGCTTCCGACCTGCATCCTGCTCTGCGTGACGTTATTGCCGTGCGCCTTCTTGATTCTTTTAAAAAGTTTCCGGAAATTTTATGTGATGAAATCTATCAAAAACCCTTTCGCAAGTTATAGTGAAACAGCTATGATCCTAAAAGTTGTATGCTGTTTTTGGAGTTTGTAAATTTCTAATGAAAAAATCGTTTGGCCATAAGAAAAAAGATGTGAATGTTTTAGGGATATGCTCAACCGGACACGGAGCTGCTCTTGCCCTTGTCTCTTCCCATTATGGGATTCGAGCCATGACTCTGGATCGATTCACCGGGAAAAAGCATTCAATGATGTTCAGTCGCGTTGAACTTGAAGATATCAAAGGGAAAAAAGGTGAAGTCAATGATGAAATCTTTAGGGCGCTTGATTTTGCTTTTGGGAAGTTCCCCCCTGCTTTTATTTTTGAAGATATATTTATTCCCTTTTTAAAAGCTTTGCTAAAGGGCCTGCCGATCAGGCCATGGGATATCGATCTTGTGGTCGGCAGCCAAAGCCATTTTGCGATTAACTACGGACGGCTTGGCAACAAGCTTGGCCGCTATTTTCGTAAAGCAGATTTTTATTTGGACATCGAACATCATCATGCCCACCAATGTCAGGCTTTTTTCGCCGGCCCTTTTAAAGAGGCGGCGATATTGACTGCCGATCAAAGCGGCGAATTTTTAAAGCGTCTTGGCGGGAAAAAAATAGCGCTTACGCTTTCTGAAGCTTCGGGAAATTTGATCCGGGTTGTTCATGAACATACTTACCCGGAATCGAGCCCGGGCATTATATATGATATAGTATCACAGCATATAGGTTTTAGAGCCGGCCAGGAGGGAAAGACCATGGGGCTTGCGCCCTATGGCGCTGACCGGATCTATCGGGACCTGATTAAATATCTTGAACTGCTCGATGACGGCTCCTTCAGATTTTTATCCAAACCCGATTTTGAGGAAAAATTGAAAGGTTATGCAAAAATACGCAAACCCGAAGAAAAAATTTGCAGGGTTCATGCCGATATAGCTTTTGCGGGGCAGGCGATTCTTGAAAATATTATGATAAATGCGGTCGGCGCTCTTGGACGCTTTACATCGGATAGTCTGGACAATCTCTGTTTATCAGGTGGCATAGCTTTAAACAGTGTGGCCAATGAAAAGATGTTTCGCTCTTCCAGGTTTAAAAATATTTATATAATGCCCAATGCCAATGATGACGGTCATGCGCTGGGATGTGCGTTATATGGCGCACACGTTCTTTGCAACCGGCCTGTCCCGGGAGGTGTTGTTAACGACTATCTGGGGCCTGTTTACAGCGATACGGACATTCAGGAAGCTTTAAGTGAGGCGGATCTTAAAGTTGAGCGTCTGGAAAACAGAACAAAAATAGTTGCGCAGATGCTTGTGGACGGACTGATTATCGGATGGTTTC
>JAUVKB010000166.1 GCA_030596405.1 Deltaproteobacteria bacterium | reverse complement strand
GATATGCTCAATCCGGCTCTTTCCAACACATGTCCCTATATACGGTTTTAAAACCCCGTGGCCGTGATAATCATTCGGCCCGCCTAATTTGACGCCAAGCGCTCCGGCAAAAGCCGCTTCAGGAAAACCGGCATTCGGGCTTAAATGATTTGCGCCTTCTTTTACTGCTGCTTTAAATGCAAACATTCCCCGGCCGGAAAGAATTTGTGCGGCCCATGATATGACGGGAACCGATATGCGGGCGGGTATAAAGTTTGCCGCATCGTCTATCCGCGCAGCAGCTTTCCCGAAATCTTTATATTTTTCATTTTTGTAACCGACCATGGAATCTAATGTGTTGACCATTTTATAGGCTATGGCCAAAGGCGCTCCGCCTATGGCGGCAAAAAACAAAGGTGAGATGACACCGTCCACCAGATTTTCCGCAACAGTCTCTACCGTCGCCCGTGTCACACCGTTTTTTGTCAAGTTTTCAACGTCTCTTCCGACAATAAGAGCAACCTTGCTTTTAGCGCCTTTAAGATCGTTTTTTGCTAATGCCCTAAAAACATCCATAGCCGATTTTTCCAGAGACCGCGCTGAAATCGAGTAATAGATCAGCAGTATTTCAATGCAGATTGAAAGCAAAGGATAAACAGCTTTTGTCACAGCAAGAAGTAAAAAAGTTGCCAGCCATGTGCCTGTGATCAGTGAAATTGAAAAAAGCGCGCCTGAAACTGAAAGATCAGCGCAAAGACTTCTGAATTTTGGCTCAAAAATTTCAATGGCCTTTCCCATCCACCTTACAGGGTGGAAAAAAAATTCAGGATCACCTGTAACAAAATCAAGGAGAAAAGCAGCAGGCAGTATATACAACTCGGGAAAAAATTCCATATTTTCATTAACCGGCCATTATATTAAAACAGTATTTTTAAAAGCTTATCAGCCGCCATGCGGTTTGTTTCAGATGTTTTAAGAGAGATCCTTATAAATCGGTCGGATAGCCCCTTGAAGTTGGCGCAGTTTCGTATCAGTATTCTATCTTGAGCCATCTGGTTTTGAGCCATCTGGTCACAAACATCATGCGCCGTAAGACGGCCTGTCAGTTTCGCCAGTATAAAAGAGGTTGCGCTCGGGAAAAGTTTTATACCGGAAACATTTTTCAGCCTTTTGCCAAACAGTTTTTTTTCGTGGTCCAAAAATGTCCGCGTCTCTTTGACAAAATTGTCCACAACGGTTCTTTGTTCCATGAGAAAGGATACTGCAGCCTGTGCCAGACTGTTTACACTCCAGGGGAGCGTGTACCGCACAAATTTTTCAATATTTTTTTTTGATGAAACCAGAAAGCCTATCCTTAAGCCCGGAATGTGAAAAATTTTCGACATGGAATTTAAGACAATAACATTTGAAAGGCCTGAATAAATCATGCTTTTGTCCCCATTATCCACAAACGGCAAATACGATTCATCTATTACAAAATTTATCTCAGGATAAAGACTGCATAAAGATTCAAGTTCCTCGATCGGGGTCATGACTCAGGTGGGATTGTTCGGATTGCATATAAAAACCGTGTCCGCTGTTTTGCCGCTGTCTTTAATTTGACGCTTGAATCGATCAATATCAGGCTTAAAATTAAGCGGCTCTTCGGCTGTTATACAGGAAAAATCGACGTCGTGCATAATACATGCGTCTGCATAGTCGGCGTATGTCGGGCCGAAAATCAGCGCCTTTTTTGTTTCAAGAGCTTTTGGCATTGAATAGATAAACTGGGTGGTTCCGTTGGCTGAAAGCACAAGCCGGGGATCGACATCGTATCGGACGGCAAATGCATCCACCGCCTTTTTTGAATCCACCTCAGGCAAGGCGGTTATCGACAAGATGTTTTTTTTCAGAAAAGTCATCAGGCCGGGCACGGGGCCGACAGGATTTACATTGCTGCTCATATCGATAATCTCAGAGGGAAGACAGCCTGTCTTTTTCGCCAGATCATATATATTTCCGCCATGGCCGTTTATCATACAATACCTTTGATCGAAACCAGCAAAAAAAGCGCGGCTTCGGTTGTTTCACACATTGCGCCCAGCATGTCGCCGGTAATACAGCCGATCCGTTTTTTATAATACAAAAGGATAAGCGCCGTTACCAGGACAAAAACAATGTTCACCCAGACTCCTCTCCAGCCTGCAAAGAGCGAAAGCAAAACAGGGATTAAAAGTCCCCAAAACGCGGCGGGTTTCATGGCGTGCCCGAAAAATGGATGACCGGTGCCGCCTTCGGGTCTTCCATATTCAAGAAACTTTATTCCAAACAACATGCCCGCCCTTGCATAGGCGGGTATTATAAGGAGCATAAGGCTTCTGTTGTTGTCCAAAATTATGTTGTCCAGACTCATTATGCCGCCCCATTTTATCGCTGTTACACAGACAACGGCAACGAGTCCCATAGCGCCGATGCGGCTGTCCTTCATAATTGCAAGCGCCTGTTTTTTGGGCCTGTTCCCGTACAGGCCGTCCGCCGTATCCCCTAAACCGTCCAGATGAAGAGCTCCTGTAATGATAATGAGAAAAACAACATCTATTAATGCGGCCACGGATTCCGGCCACAATTGCAAAGCAATCCGGTCGACAATCAAAACCATTGCGCCCAAAACGATTCCCACCACTGGAAAAAACGGCGCCATCCCCTTTGGATCAAATGCCGTTGATCTGCCAAAGGGTATAATTGTAATAAATTGCATGGCGGAAAAAAAACGTTTCATAAAATACTCTTTTTAATTATTCCGCTTTTTTTAACAGGCACGGGAATACCCGCGACCATCCAAACCACGGTATCACATGCTTTTGCCACATTTTGATTCGCAGCGCCGGCAATGTCTCTAAACAGTCTGGCGAGTCTGTTTTCCGGCACAATGCCGGCGCCCACCTCGTTTGAAACCAGTACAACGGAACATCTGGCCTTTTCAATCGATTCTACAAGCCGTTTGATGTGAACTGAAATTTTTTCAGGATCTTCTAATTCCATAATAAGATTGTTTATCCACAGAGTCAGGCAATCGACCAGGATAACATTTTCTTTTTGATTATTTTCCATAATCGCTTCAGGAACAAGAACAGGAACGTCTATTACCGACCATGAGCTGCATCTTTCTTTTTGGTGAAGCGCCACCCGCTTTTTCATTTCATCGTCATATGGTACGCAGGTTGCGACAAAGATCCTTTTATTACAACGAATCTGCTCAGCCAGTTCAAGAGCATGCCGGCTCTTTCCGCTTTTACATCCGCCCACGACAAATATTGTCTCTTTTTTCAAAATATTTTCTCCATGCACAGACCGCAAAACAAACAGGCCGGGGCTTGCCGGTCCCCGGCCTGTTTGCGGGTTTTTATGCTGATTACCCTTTCTTCTTTTAATATAACCGTTACAGAAAAATGTCAATATGCCCAAAATTCATTTCAGGACAGATGCACTCGGAAATTTTATATGGCAAAAATAGTTTTGATTGCTAAAACATGTTTTACTTGCTAAAATAAATTATTATAGATTTGTAATTCGCCGAAGACGAATATGTCGCAGAAAGAATAAAGATGTGGTATATATTTTAAAAAATAATGAACTTCTAAATAAGGGGGTAAGGAATATGAAAATTGCAGTTACAGCGACAGGATCCACACTTGATGATACGGTAGAGGCGCGTTTCGGCCGGTGCCCCTATTTTTTGATTATCGATCCGGATACACTGGAATTTGAAGCAGTTGAAAACCCGAATATCGCTTTAGGCGGAGGCGCGGGGATACAGTCTGCCCAGCTCATGGCAAATAAAAATGTGTCAACCGTTTTGACCGGAAACTGCGGGCCGAATGCTTTTCAGACCTTTGGAGCAGCCGGAATACAGGTAATAACCGGAGTGAGCGGGCAGGTGCGCCAGGCTGTTGAGCAATATAAATCCGGCGCGTTATCCGGCAGCACCGCTCCCAATGTGCAAAGCCATTCCGGCATGGGAATGGGTAGAGGTATGGGCGGTGGCCGTGGCAGAGGTGGCGGTGGCGGCAGAGGCGGTGGCGGTGGCGGCAGAAGTATGTGAAGCTGAATGAAATTTTTTTAAGGAACATTTCCTGATTCTAACAAAATTTACAAGGAGTTGGATATGATTATCAGTATTGCAAGCGGGAAAGGTGGCACAGGAAAAACAACTATAGCCACTAATCTGGCTGTTTCTCTTGAATCCGATGTCCAAATTCTGGACTGTGATGTAGAAGAACCTAATTCGCATCTTTTTATCCGGCCTGCCATCGACGAGGTTAAAACCATCACCACGCCTGTGCCGGAGGTGGATATGGAAAAATGCACCATGTGCGGGAAGTGCGCGGAAATATGCCAGTTTAACGCGATTGTTATGTTTGGTGAAATAGTTATGCCGTTTCATGAACTTTGCCACAGTTGCGGCGGGTGCATGGAGGTTTGCCCTGAAAAAGCCATCACCGAGACAGATCGGGAATTGGGCATAGTCGAGAAGGGGCATAGAAACGGGCTGGAATTTGTCCATGGAAAATTAAGGATCGGCGAGGCCATGTCTCCTCCTCTGATAAAAAAAGTGCGTGAATATACTCGGCCTGACACATTGACCATCATCGATGCTCCTCCCGGAACATCATGTCCTGTAATTGCTTCCATGAAGGGTGCAGATTTTGTTTTGCTGGTCACAGAACCTACGCCATTCGGCCTGCATGACCTGAAACTGGCTGTCGGCGCTGTCAAGATTCTCGGGATTCCATGCGGGCTGGTCATCAACCGGTCAGACATCGGCAATG
>JAUVKB010000206.1 GCA_030596405.1 Deltaproteobacteria bacterium | reverse complement strand
GCCTTGGACCCTGCCGCTGACTATAATACGGGCTCTTGCTTTTTCAGTCATACACGCCTCACATTAACATTTTCTCCAGGATTGATTCGTCAATAATATTTACTTTAAGTTTTTTTGCCTGATCAAGCTTTGAGCCGGGAGATTTTCCGGCAACAAGATAATCTGTATTTTTGCTTACAGAAGCGCTGACTTTGCCTCCGGCCGTCTCGATATTCTTTTTTGCTTTACTTCTTGTCATGTTTTCAAGAGCGCCCGTTAAAACAAAGACTTTCCCTTCAAGCGGTTTTTTGCCGCTTTCTATTTCCTCAAAGATTTTTACTCCGCTGTCCATGATACGGTTTACCACTTTTAAATTTTCACTTTGCCTGAAAAAAACCGTGACGCTTTCAGCCACAACAGAACCTATCCCTTCAACGGCTTTAAGATCATCCTGCGTCGCTGATAAAAGTTTTTCCAGATTTTTAAATCTATCAGCCAGAATTTTGGCTATATGTTCTCCTGCATGTCGGATACCGAGCGCATACAGAAACCGGCCAAAATCTATCTCCTTGCTTTTTTCAATCGCGCTTATAAGATTTTTTGCCGATTTTTGCCCCATACGTTCCAGCTTTTGTAACATATCTTCATTTAAATAAAAAATATCGGCATACGAAGAAAGCATCCCCGTATTTACCATCTGCTCAACCAGTTTGTGCCCTAAGCCATCTATATCAAAGGCCCCTTTTGATGCAAAATGTTTGATTCGTTCTTTAACCTGTGCGGTGCAGCTGTTATTAATACATCGTAAAACCGATTCGCCTTTGACACGAACAACCCCGGCCCCGCAGACGGGACAGTTTTCCGGCATATTAAACTTTTTTTCAGTTCCGTTCCTTTTTGATTCAACCACCTTGACGACTTCCGGAATTACATCCCCGGCACGTTGCACCAGAACTGTATCGCCTATTCTGACGCCTTTTTTTTCTATTTCATCTTCATTGTGAAGAGTCGCCCTGGTGACCGTTGCGCCTCCGATATTAACAGGGGCAAGGCTTGCCACGGGCGTTAAAGCGCCGGTCCTTCCGACCTGAACAGTTATATCCAGAAGTTTTGTCGTTTCCTGCAGCGCTTTAAACTTGTAAGCTATAGCCCACCTGGGACTTTTTGATGTAGTCCCCAAAATATGCTGCAATGAAAAATCGTCAACCTTTATAACCATGCCGTCAATATCATATGGAAGCTTCGGGCGTATTTCTTCAAGTTCTTTGTAAAAATCAAGAACCTCTATTATGCTTATCTTCGAACGGATTAGAGGATTGATTTTCAATCCGTAGTTTTTCAGTATGCAAAGAGCATCCCAGTGAGACTCGACTGAAAGACCGACCGTCTTTCCGACTCCGTAACAAAAAAAATCCAAGGGACGTCCGGCTGTAACGCCGGAATCGAGCTGCCTCAAAGACCCGGCCGCGGCATTTCTGGAATTTGCAAACAGCGCAAGATTATCGGCCATGCGCTGTGCGTTTAATTTTTTAAACCCATTTTTATCTATAAAGACTTCGCCTCTTACCTCAAGAAGTGACGGAATTTTTTCTTTCCGGCTTTCTTGAAGTATGAGTGGAACTGCTCTGATAGTCCTTATGTTTGATGTGATTGCCTCGCCGTTTGCGCCGTCACCTCTGGTGGAAGCCATGACAAGTTTGCCGTTTTCGTAGATAAGCTCAACGGCAATACCGTCTAACTTGGGTTCGGCAGTATAGATAATTTTTTCTTCGGTATTCAGATTCTTTTTTATACGACGGTCGAAATCGATTATATCTGAATTGTTAAATCCATTGTCGAGGCTCAACATGGGAATCGAGTGTTTGACCGTTTCAAACTTGGAAAGAGGCGGCGCCCCGACACGTGAACTCGGAGAATCAGGACGTAAAAGGCCGGGATAGGCAGTCTCTATCTCTATCAGTTCCCGCATCGTCTTGTCATATTCCGAATCCGATATTTCAGGGTCATCCAGAACATAGTACCTGTAATTATGCCTGTGAAGCTCTTCTCTTATGCCCTCAACTTTTTTTATAAGCGCGGCGTCTATATTTTTTTGCATAAATCGCTTATCACCTCGCCGGTAACCTTATTATCTTCACCAGACACTTATTGGGACTCCATTCTTTGCTTAATCCGGCTGTGCCCTTTGGTTTGTTTTATCATATAGTCATTGAGAGCCTCCTGGAGCGTATTTGCAGCAAGAAATGCGCAGTGTTGCTCCTCTTTTGGAAAATTACCCAAAACCTTTAAAATGGTCTCGCCTGTAATTTTAACCAGTTCATCAGGGCTCTTGTCCATGGCCAGTTCGGCCGCAAATGATCCACACACCATGCTTGATGCGCAACCATCGGTTTGGAACGAGGCATCCTTGACTTTATCATTTTCAAATTTCAAAAAAATCTGAATGGTATCACCGCATGAACCTGTGAGACGCCCATATCCGTCGGAATTATCTATATCGCCCATATAGAGCGGCTTAAGCCACCTTTGAAACGCGACGTCGCCATAGGCTTCCCTTGTCTCAACAAAAATCTGATTCTGTAAACCCTCAACAAAATCATCAAAATCGATACTCATTAGATCTTCCTCTTTATTTTTAATTACGCAACTTTCGGGGTTAATATTTCTTAAGGATGCCAAGCTTAACCAATTAAAATAATTATAAATATTAACAAAATTCGCTTTCTGTGATATGTATTATTTGACCAAAACAATCAAAGAAAGAAATCTCGTCAAAATGCATATTACCCGGATCAGACCTCAAAATCAAACCATAAACCCGGATAAGCTCGGAATTTTTGGTGACTATTTTTCCATTTTATATGAATATGCTGCCATTGAATAAACTGAAAGGACTTATAGGACATGCGCCATGCATCCGGCATGCAGGCACCACGTCCGGCGGAATGGCCGTAAACCCAAACAGTGGAACATGGCCTGTGATTATGCGATTAACTGGATTCTTATTGAATCAGGGCTGGAACTTCCGGCGAGGTTTCGGCTGTTCTGGAATACTGCGCAATGACGGTTTATCTGCTCTGCTGCGATGTTCGAGTAGCACGCGTTGAGACTTTCCATTTACGAGCTTTGTTCCCCATCCCATAAAACCGGCTGTTTTGAAGAGATGAGCCGTCTTCCCATGCGGGAAAACTGCAAATATCCGGAGGTGGAAGAATCGTTTCTGCTGCTGCGCAAAGAATACGAAAAAAGCCTGAAAGCGGCGTATCATAATGCTGCCTTTGAAATCAGAGGCTCACTCGGCATAAGTGCGAAAACCGGAAACCAGATAGCGCCGGGCATTGCCGCTTTGAAAATCCTGAAATTGTTCAGTTCAGCCGAAACATGAATCGCAGTCGCCATTTGTCAGGGCAGGGCAAACGCAGGCAGATATTTTTATCTATACTTTTTGTTAATTTTATAATAGGTTTTGGCAACTATAAACAAGGAGTTGCCTATGCCAAAAGTACCGGGAAAATCGATAGAATTTTTTTTTGAAAGGATAGATGACTACCGCCGCCATAATAAGATTCATAAACTGATAGATATCATTTTAATTGCAATTTGTGCAGTAGTTGCAGGGGCAGATACTTATGAGCAAATAGAGAATTTTGGTAAAAAGCGTAAAAGATGGCTTTCAAAATTTTTGGAATTGCCATACGGGATACCATCGCATGACACTTTTGGCAGAAT
>JAUVKB010000095.1 GCA_030596405.1 Deltaproteobacteria bacterium | reverse complement strand
CAATGAAGACCGCCCGGGTGCACAAAGCCAAGCTCGTTGTCTGTCAGAAAGACGAATGTTTTCCCGTCTTCGATAAATTTATATCCGCTGCCGTTGTCAGGATGGCTGATAGGAATCGGCAATACGGTTACAGAGCCTATTTGAAATTTTGTGGGGCACCCATCATCATAGGAAATATTAGCCTTTAACTCTGAATACCTGACAGGGAAATTGGGTGGCGCCATCACCCTGGAAAGCATATCTTCCACATATTTGCTTGGAAAAGGACAGTGGTGTAATCGGATTTCAGAATGCTTACTGTAAAGCGGCTTGAAAAACGGAAATCCCATTAAATGATCCCAGTGGGCATGGGTAAAAATCAAGTTATACTTGTAACGGTTTTCCTCGACCAGGCGGTTGCCGAGCCTGCGGATTCCAGTTCCCGCGTCGACTATTATAATGTCGTCACTTTTTGTTCTGATCTCTATGCAGGTAGTATCACCGCCATACTTGAGATATTCTTTCCCTGAAACAGGAATGGAGCCCCTTGACCCCCAGCATTTAATATGCATTTTTAACCTTTCATGATCGATCAAACAATATTTTTTTCAGCACATTTTGCCCAAAAAAGTGTGCCATATATTATCACTATCCCATTTTTTTATAATTTTTGCAAAATGTTTTGACAAGTTACAGGCCACATCATTTGCCTGACTACGCAACAGCCCTGACAGAATAAACCATTTTTTATTCAAGAAAGCTTCAGAGGTTATCAGGGTTTTCATGGCGTCATAGTGTATATTTGCAATGTCATCCATTTTAACCACATGCTCCATAGTTACTCGCTTCCTATTTCTCCAAGCCCGTAAAGGGTAACCATACATTCATATGACTGATCATTGCTTTCGTCAGAGAAACGGAAATTTAATGACCAGCATTGCGCTCTATATAAAAAACCCGCGTTGGATTCAATTCTTTTCCCGTCATATATATTTTGTTCATGTTCGACGAATATCGACAGGCTGTCTGATATATTAAAGAAAAGTTCCGTGTAAATCGATTCGCTCGAGCCCTGTGTGTATCTGTGTTCGACAAACAGTCTGTCGCCGCTGGTATTATATATGCTCGCCGCAACGTTGCGGTCTGTAAAATCGCATGTATAGGTGGACCAGTTTGCGTCGGCGCTCAGGGATAAAAATCTGTTTATATAAAATTCAAGCTCTCCATATATCGGAGAAAGATGGCGCGTTCTCTTTTTTTCTTCCCAGCCTGTTTCTTCCCAATCTGGTGGATTCTCTTTATTTGATTCATCGATATCAAAACTTTGTTCTAACTTGAAACGACAGATCTGGTGATAGTTGCGGGTAACGTCCCTGTTATTTATATCTTTTTTACCTGTACCGATTTTTGATCTCGAAGTCAATGTGTTTGTAATTGAATAGGTTATAAGGTTCTTTTTACTGATACGGTCCAATGAATCAAAGTAGGGATATTTGTCCTGATCTTTATCCGGTATATAGTCATACACAATCTGTGGCCTTATGGTATGCTTAATTCGGTCTATGTTTTTTATGTCGGCGTTATACAATTTATAAATATCCGTAGAAAGATCCATCTTTATATCGTAAATCTCCCTGTGCTCTGTTTCATCTCTTGCCGTTGAAGTTTCTTCGTATTCATCAATATGCCATGCAGTCTGACGAACGCCGAAAGAAGGCTCAAAAGAAAAGTAATTTTTAAATTTGTACGGCAGATATAATCTTGGATGCGCATCTATCCGATGCCCCTTGGTGTTGTCTTCACTGTAAAAGTATGTATATTCAGACTCTATATTGAAAAAAAGAGGGGTGTGAAGAAATTTTTTTTTCAATATATAAAATTCTATGAAAGGGAGTTTCTGAAGGGTAGTATCTATATCATTTTGCCGCCGGTTTATAACATTATCGTACCAGCGTAATTCAGCGTTAAGGTTATAATAGGTTGACCAGGTTCTGTTTAGGTTAAGCCTGTTAACTCTTACCGGATCATTGCAGTCGTCAATATCTCTGCCGAAGTTTTTATTAAAATAGTTTTTTGTTTCGGTAAATCCGGTGTATCCGCTTTTGAATTCATCAAGATAATCCTGATCACTGACGATGTCTATGTCGAGTTTCGCAGAAAAACCAAAAGGCATTGCCTGGTCATGTTTCATCCTGAACCAGTATCGGTCGGAATTCGGCCGCAGGGCATTATCGTCTTCATATCCCCACTCATCACTAGAATCAAATGTCCCGTCGTCTATTTTTTTATCATCAAGAAAATCGTACATCAGAGTGCCTTTTGAGCTGCTGTCTAAAACATACCGGTATTCCATGCCCAGTTTATTGCCGCGTTTTTCCATGTAATGTTCATAGAACGTGGCGTCTGAATTTTCATTGATGGCCCAGAAAAAAGGCTGAACATATTCAGCTCCTTTTCGGTCGGAATAGCTTATTTGGGGCGGGAGCAAACCGGTCTGGCGTTTTAGCTTTACAGGGAAAACCAAAAAAGGGGTATAAAGTACGGGCATGTTTTTTGTCCAGAGAGCGGCATGTTGGACAAAACCGTATCCTTCGATGGTAACTTTGAGATCTTTTCCTGTAATTTTCCATGCAGGGGTGTCGCCGTCGCATGTTGTAAAGCTGGCTTTTTTCAGTTCATATGAATTTTCACCCACTTTCCGTATCTCGTCTCCTCTGATATAAAAATGGTTTGCCTTTATGAATACTGTTCCGTTATATATGGTTCCAGTCTCGGAGTTTAGATTCATCTCCATACGGCTTCCGCTTAAAGTGTCTCCCCCTGCCGTCATCCTTACATCTCCTGTTGCAAGCACTTCCATTGTTTTGTGATTCAAATGGACCAGATCAGCGACAAGCTCCCTGCCGTTATTGGAAATCATTACATTGCCGGTTGCAATGTACCGGTCGTTTTTCTGGTCGTAACATATCTCGTCGGCTTCGATGTGCCACGGTTTTTCAGAATCATCCCGGAACAATTGATCATAAGATTCTGCGGAAACGGAAACATTTATTAGAACAGAGGTGATAAGGACAAGTATAAGGTATTTGATAATATTGCAGATATAACTAAATTTCCCGGAAGATACCGGGCAATAGATATCCGGCCGGCAAGTTTTGCCATGACATATGTTCTGCCGTTTAATCTGAAGCATTAAAGATATTATTCTGTTGTTGGTGTTAAAAAATTGTTGGTGTTAAAAAATGTTATTTTTAAAAAACAGTACCATATTTAAGTTTTTTAACATAGATAAAGTCTTGAAATAAAACCAACTCAAGAAAAAAAGTCAGGGGGTAGCTTGAAAACAGTCGGATAAAGTCATAGCAGCATATTTTCCTTGCGTAAATTTTTTAATACATTTAGTCTGTTTAAGTTCAAATTAAGTTCAAAAAATTACGCTTAAAAGAGATATTTTTCCCGGGTCAAGCCGTGTGAAAAAGCCCCTTAAGTTTTCAATCTGTTTTTGGTAATACATTATGAAAAAACAGTTCATTAGTTCGATTAATACCGGTGATTTAGTTGATGATATTTTTATGTTGTCAGAAAAACATCTATTCCAGAAAAAAGATGGGAATAATTTTCTGAATGTTGCGCTTACCGACAAAACCGGAAGTATCAAAGGCGTGGTATGGGATAACGTGGATCAGATAATTGCCGGTGTAACGTCCGGCGATTTTGTGCATGTTAAGGGCAGTGTTTCTGAATACAGAGGAGTTGCCCAGCTTGTCGTAAAACATATGGTAAAATGCCCTGATGATTCGCCTGATGATTCGATTGAGCCGTCAGATTTTATCCCGACAACAACCCGTAATATCGACAAAATGTTTGAGCGTCTTTTACAGATGACCGAATCGGTTGAAACCGGATACCTAAAGGCGCTGTTAAATGCATTCTGGAATGACGAGGAATTCGTCGGCAAATACAAAACAGCGCCGGCGGCAAAAAAGATGCACCATGCCTACCTTGGCGGACTTCTTGAGCATTCTTTATCTATGGCGTTGCTGGCTGACGGAATCGCAAACCATTATAGCGGAGTCGACAGGGATCTTCTTGTCGTCAGCAGTATCCTCCATGATATAGGCAAGGTCAGGGAATTTGAATACAAATCCAGGATCGACTATTCAGATGAAGGCAGGCTGCTCAACCATATTGTCATAGGTGTCGAGATGATTGATGAAAAAATAAAAACAATTAATGCATTTCCCGATGAACAGGCATTATTGATTAAACATATGATCGTGAGCCATCATGGAGTCAGGGAATTCGGGTCGCCTGAACCGCCCAAAACTATCGAAGCGGTTTTACTCAACTATATTGATGAGATAGATGCCAAGGTTAGCGGCATACGCGACTTTATGGCTTCAGAAGATCCCGGTGAGGCATGGACATCTTACCACAGGCTGCTGGGCCGCTTTTTTTACAGGGGGAACAGGAAAAAGGATTTATCAGATTAAAATGTTTATCACTCTTGAAGGGATCGAAGGGTCAGGCAAAACAAGCCAGTTAAAACATGTCATTAAGTTTCTGCAGAGCAAAGGTTATGACTGCATCGGCACCAGAGAGCCCGGCGGCACCATGATCGGTGAGAAAATACGCGCAATCCTGCTTGATCCGGAAAACAAAGCGCTGGACCCTTTGACGGAGCTTCTTTTGTATGTCGCAGACCGGACACAACATATAATGGAGTTTGTAAATCCTTTGCTGTCTGCGGGAAAAACCGTTGTATGCGATCGATATTATGACGCTACCACAGTTTATCAGGGGTTTGCAAGGGGGATAGATGTCGGACTTATAAACAGATTACATTCTTTGGTGCTTGAAGACGTAAAGCCCGATATTACAATCCTTCTTGATCTTCCGCCGCAAACAGGCCTCTCACGCGCCTGGAAACAGATAAAAAGCGGGGCGAGAACCGGCGATGAAACACGGTTTGAAGCGGAAACCATTTTGTTTCATGAAAAGGTTAGAGCGGGATATCTTGAACTTGCCGGCCATGAACCGGAGAGGTTTCGCGTAATAGATGCCATGCAGGATGAAGATAAGGTTAAAAAAGATATCATTAGGGAGTTATCTTTGTTTCTAAGTGTGACGGAAAACAGCCGGGATGGAAAATTGCAATAATGAGCTACTCTATTTTAGATACTATCGGCAATACACCGCTGATTGAAATAAGAAATCTAAATCCAAATCCAAGTGTAAAAATTTTAGCCAAGACAGAGTATTTTAACCCGGGAGGCTCAATCAAGGACAGGGCAGCCCTTTTTATGATCGAGGACGGAGAAAAATCCGGCGAGCTTACGCATGAAAAGACGGTGCTTGAGGCCACCAGTGGGAATACGGGAATCGGTCTTGCCCTTATATGCACGGTAAAAGGATATAAACTTCTCCTTGCCATGTCTGAGGCGGCAAGCATAGAGCGACAAAAAATACTAAAGGCGCGTGGCGCGGAAATTTTTTTGACTCCGGCCCATCTCGGTACGGACGGCTCTATTGAGGAAGTATATCGACTTGCCCGTGAAAATCCGGGTACATATTTTATGACGGATCAGTATAATAATGAATCCAACTGGAAGGCTCACTACTTTGGAACAGCCGAAGAGATCTGGAAACAGACCAAAGGAAAAGTTTCCATGGTTGTTGCAACCATAGGGACATCCGGAACGATAATGGGTGTTTCACGGCGCATGAAAGAATATAATCCCGACATAAAAATAGTCGGGGTGGAGCCTTACATGGGCCATAAGATACAGGGCTTAAAGAATATGAAAGAGGCGTATCGCCCTGAAATTTTTGATAAAAAAATGCTGGACAAAAAAATTAACATCGATGACGAAGAGGCCTTTGAAATGACGAGGCGTCTTGCAAGAGAGGAAGGCCTTTTTGTGGGAATGAGCAGCGGAGCCGCTATGGCTATCGCCCGTAAAGAAGCCCAGGCTATCTCGGAGGGTACAATTGTCGTAATTTTTCCCGATAATGGCGAACGATATTTAAGCACGCCGCTTTTTGATGTGCGAGACAAGGTTGAATTGAGATTGTTTAACACCATGAGCCGGAGCAAAGAACCCTTTGAGCCTGTTTCGCCCGGCAAGGTTTCCGTCTATTCATGCGGGCCCACGGCACACGCCAGGATGCATATGGGTGAGTGCAGGCGTTTTGTGTTTTCAGATCTGTTATGCCGATATCTTGAATTCAGGGGCTACTCTGTAAAACATATTATGAACATCACGGATCTGGACGATAAAACTATAGACGGATCTGAAAAAGCGGGTATGAGCCTGTCTGAATTTACGGAAAAACATATCGTCTCTTTCAAAAAGGATCTGGAAACTCTGTCGATTAAACCCGCGGCAAAATACCCTAAGGCAAGCGAGCATATAGAAGACATGGTATTGCTGGCGGAAAAACTGGTCAAAAAGGGATTTGCATATGAAAAACTCCGCTCTCTTTATTTTAATATTTCCCACTTTTCAGATTATGGCAGACTATCGGGTGTTGATATTAATAAAATAAGACTCGGCGCCACGGTCGATCTGGATGAGTATGAAAAAGATAATCCCCGGGATTTTACGCTGATGAAGAGAGCCAGACTTTCCGAATTAAAACGGGGATTATACACCAAGACCGACTGGGGGAATGTCCGCCCTTCATGGCATATTCAGTGCGCGGCCATATCGATGAAATACCTTGGGGAGAGTTTTGATATTCATACCAGCGGCAGAGAACTGATATTTCCTCACCACGAGAATGAAATTGCTATTGCCAGGGCAGTAACCGGAAAGCCTTTGGCCAGATACTGGATTCATTGTGAACGTGTAATGGCCGGTGATAAAGAGCCCCTCCTTGCAACCCTTGATGACTTGACGGATATCGGCTATTCCGGCAGAGAGATTCGGTACTGGCTCCTTTCTAACCATTACAGAAAACCGATCACATTTTCCGTCAACAGGCTTGAGGATGACAAGCGTTCCTTAAAACGGCTTGATGCATGTATTCATACTTTGCGTCATATTGATTCAGGAGACCCGTACCCGGAGCTCGATCAGCTTCTTTACGACATAAGGCATGGATTTATCAGCGCTATGGATGATGATTTGAATATTTCCGCGGCTATGGCCTCCATATTCAAAGTCATTAAACAGGTTAACATCCTGAACAGGGAAAAAAGGATTGACGCAGATGGAGCGTTAAAGGTTTTAGATGCGTTTCGCGACATAGACTCGGTGCTGAAACTATTTGATTTTAATTATGAATCTATTGATCATGAATCTATTGGCCATGAATCTATTAACCCGGCAATGAAAAAACTGATAAAAGAGCGTGAAAAAGCAAGACAAGATAAAAACTGGGATCTTGCAGATAAGATTCGTGAACAATTAAGCGCTATGGGCATGACGACAAAGGATAAAAAAACTACCTGACATACTTTAAACCTTTAAACTATATAAAGATTAAGTGACAAATGATACCGATATATTTTCCGTTTACATATATTCCGGAACCTGTGGTTGAAGCGGTAAAAACCTGTTTCAGACGCATTGCCGTATACCAGCCTTTAAGTCAAAAAGTTCCTGAACAGATGAAGGCGTGGGAAGAAAAAGGTATACTCGATTTACGTATACCGATAAAAAAAGATGAGATGAAGCTTGAGGCTGTTTGCAAAGAATACATGGCCTGGGGTAACCTGCATCAAGGGAATTCAATAGATTTTTTTAAGACTCAAACCGATACGATCCCCTTTTTTGATGATTTGTCATCATCAAAGATAAGAGATGACATTAATAAAAATATTAAGTCAAGACCTTCTCAACAAGAACCGGATCCTTTTTTTAATGCTGTAATGTTTCTTTGTATGGCTCAGGAGCTAGATAAACAACAGTTTGAAATAGATCAAAATTTTAACACTTCCAAAACGATGGAAAAAGCGCTTTATAATGGACTTCAGGGGAACAGCGAGGCAACAGGCAATGAGTTTGAGGAAAAAAACATTTTGTTAAAAAATGACCCGGGCGATTATATGACTGCGGGGAGAATGACGGCCTGGACGTGTCTGATGCAGTATGATCAAGAAATTTCAGGGGTATATGTGACCAGCAGCAAGGCTGCGTTAGAGCATTTAATCGACAGGATTGCCGGGGTCGAAAAGATAATCAGCATAGATTCAATACCGTTGCTGACAAAAGATGAAGAAACGGGAAAATGGGCAGACAGCCTGATAAAACAATTAGATCTCATAACAAAAAACAAATGGCCCGTATCGATTGAGGGGATTGCTGAAATTCCTGTGGATAAAACTGCTAACAAAAAAATTTCATTGACCT
>JAUVKB010000233.1 GCA_030596405.1 Deltaproteobacteria bacterium | reverse complement strand
TTGAATTCGATTTTAAATCATACCACTTTCCTAAATTTGAAACCGATTCGGTTCAGCCGGTTGACAAGCTTTTTGAACAAAATGCGAGAAAAGGTTTTGACAAAATATGGCAAAAGATACTGGCAAAGAATCCGGATGCCGATAAAAAGTTTTATGAAGACCGCCTTGAATATGAAATTTTTGTTATAAATTCGATGGATTTTCCAGGATATTTTTTAATTGTTGCAGATTTTATCCATTATGCCAAAAAAAATAATATTCCGGTCGGTCCCGGCAGGGGTTCTGCGGCAGGGAGTCTTGTTGCATATTCTCTTGGGATCACGGACGTCGATCCTTTAGAATATGGTCTGATTTTTGAGAGGTTTTTAAATCCGGCCCGCACGAGCATGCCGGATATAGATATAGATTTTTGTATTAACGGGAGGGAAGAGGTCTTTAAGTATGTTGTGGATAAATACGGCGGCAACCTTCAAGGTGTAGAAGCAAACGTTGCCCAGATCATTACTTTCGGAAAACTGAAAACAAGAGCTGTAATCCGTGATGTGGGCCGTGCCCTTGATATCCCTTTGCATGAAGTTGACGCTATCGCCAAGATGGTGCCTGACGTGATTAATATAAGCCTTGATGACGCATTAAAACAGGAACCTAAAATCGTTGAACTGGCTGAAAAACAGCCTGAAATAGCAGAGCTGATAAATATCTGCCGGGTGCTCGAGGGGTTGCCGAGGCATGCGTCGACACATGCTGCAGGCGTTGTGATTGCAGACAAGCCCCTTGTGGAATACCTGCCCCTTTACAAAGGTAAAAAGGGTGAGGTGGTAACCCAGCTTGACATGGGTTGTATTGAAAAGATAGGACTTGTCAAGTTCGATTTTCTCGGGCTCCGCAATTTGACGGTTATTGCCGATACCCTTTCTATTATTTCCAGTCAGCAAAAGGCTTGCCCTGATTTTTTAAACCTTGATTTTAAAGATCCTGATACTTATCGCCTGCTTGCTTCAGGTGATACAACCGGTGTGTTTCAGCTTGAAAGTTCCGGGATGAAAGATCTTTTAAAAAACTTAAAACCCGAATGTTTTGATGACATTATAGCGCTTGTTGCTCTTTATCGCCCAGGTCCCATGGACAGCGGAATGAATAACGATTTTGTGGAAAGGAAGCACGGCAGAAAATCTATTCAATACCTTATTCCGCAACTGCAGCCGATCCTGAAAGAAACATACGGCGTTATTGTTTATCAGGAACAGGTCATGAAGATCGCGGGGGATCTTGCCGATTATTCGATGGCGGAAGCAGACGATCTTAGAAAGGCTATGGGAAAGAAAAAACCCAAGATTATGGCCAAACAAAGAAAGCGCTTTGTGGAAGGGGCCACGGCAAACGGCATTGCTTTAGATAAAGCTGAAACCATATTTGATTTAATGGAAAAATTCGGTGGATATGGATTTAATAAATCCCACAGCGCTGCATATGCGGTAATTGCGTACCAAACGGCCTTTCTTAAAGCCCATTTTCCCGTTGAATTTATGGCTGCCCTGCTGACCAGTGAGATGCATTCTATTGACGGCATTGTAAAATATATAGCCGAATGCCGCAGCCATGGAATCCAAGTGCTCCCGCCGGATATTAACGAAAGCGGCAAACAATTTACGGTAAAAGACAACAAGATAATATTCGGGCTTGTTGCCGTTAAAAATGTCGGGGAAAAAGCAATCGAATCGATTATTGAGTCAAGAAAGGATGGAAAATTTTTCTCGTTATTTGATTTTTGCGAGCGGCCGGATTTGAAAAAAGCAAACAAGAGGGTTATCGAGAGCCTTATTAAATGCGGAGCTTTTGATTCTACAAAAGAGTATCGTTCCAGAATGATGGCATCTTTGGAAGACGCAATCAATTACGGTCAAAGGGTTCAAAAAGAAAAGGCTGATCCACAGATGGGGCTGTTTGATACAGGGAAAAATGAACAGAGGATAAATTTACCCTCAATGCCCAAGATTAGTGAATGGGATGAAAAAGAGCTTCTTGTTTTTGAAAAAGACTCGTTAGGATTTTATATCACTGCACATCCTTTAACGAGGTATGAAGAGATTCTTGATAAATTTGCCACGGCTGATACCATGTCTGTTAAAGAGATGAATGACGGCAAGGCCGTACGGCTTGGAGGGACTGTCAGAAGCACAAAGAGGATAATGACAAAAAAGGGCGAGCCCATGGCTTTTGCAACAATAGAGGATATGCACGGTTCGATTGAAGTGACGATCTTTACCGGTGTTTATAACTCTGCAAATGGACTGCTGGCAGATGACAACCCGATCATTGTTCAGGGCAGACTCCAAAAAAATGAAAACTCGGTTAAAATTCTGGCGGACACGGTAATATCGATAGATGATGCCGAAAAAACATGGACTGCGGATATACATTTTAATCTCGATATGTCAAAGACAAAAAGAGAAACCCTTTCCAGGTTATTTGATATTTTTAAAAAATACCCGGGATCGTGCAGGGCGTATATCCATTTAATGGATCCTGGAAAAACAGAAACGATTATAGAGATTTCATCCGGTATTAAATTAAATATGGAACAGGCTTTGCGCCTGGAGGTAAATAATTTTTTTGGTTATGATGTCGTGGAAACGGTTTGCAGCGAAATACCCGCCCGGTCACATATAAAAAACGGGTCATATAAAAACAGATTTAAAAGAAATGGCGGGAAAAAAAGAACATTGAGCGCATAAAAAAAGGAATAGAATATGAAAGTCCCATTGCTCGACTTGAAATGTCAGTATCAGTATATAAAAGAAGAGATTATTAAAGTTGTCGAAGAGGTTTTTGAGAGCCAGTATTTTATTATGGGCCCGAAGGTAGAGGCTCTTGAAGAGGAAATTTCCATCTATTGTGCTTCAAAGTATGCCGTGGGAGTCTCATCGGGCACGGATGCTCTTTTGCGTTCTCTTATGGTTGCAGGCATAGGGGCAGGGGATTATGTGATCACGACGCCTTATACTTTTTTTGCAACAGCAGGT